>NZ_KB903065.1:0-1733 GCF_000379565.1 Cupriavidus sp. UYPR2.512
TGCCCGCTATAGGAAAATATGTTGCTCTTGCAGACAACGGGCGAGTCAGGCCAGATCAACCTGCTGGAAGCATGAAACCTACGGTTGTTGTCTGTCTGGACAACAATGTATCAGAGTTGGTGCCTAGCTGCAAATACCCGACGGGGCGCCATTGAACACAACTGATGCGGGGACGGGAGCCGCGTAGCAGTCTCTCCGCAACCGCAAGGAACAGAACGGATGTCACAAACAGGCCTGGGCGTCGCCCTCAAGACGCTGCGCGAACGCAGAACCCTTTCGCTGCGCGAAATCGGTCAGCTCTCTTCGGTGGATCATGCTTATGTCCACCGCTTGGAGTCAGGCGAGAAGGCGAATCCATCGCCGGTTCTGGTCGAGAAGCTGTTACGGGTTCTCAAACCAGGAGAGAGAGATGCCGCTCTGGTAATGTGGCTTGCTGACCATACGGATACCGACCCGGGTCTCGTCGAGTTTGTGCTACAAGACCCCTCCATTAGCATTGACATCTTTTCGGCTGCGGCGGGAGTGAGGCATCGCGGAAATGCCAGACCTGATCCCGCGACGCTGATCGCCCGAATACAGAGGGCATTCGAGGACGAGGACGACTGAACATGGATGAGGCGGATGTCAGGCAGAAAGCACGAGTCTTTGTTGCGAAGGTCGATGTGTCGGGCATCCGGGTAGATCTGACGCCCTATGTGGTTGCGGCTAACGCCAAGGTCAAGAAGGATGAGCTTGGCGAGGGGGAATCCGGCTACACGATCACCAAGCCGAACGGGAAGCACGTCATCACAGTGAATTCCCTGGAGACGGAAGAACGCCAGCGCTTCACCATATGCCATGAGATAGCGCATATCGTGCTCGATCTGGAGTCTAGTCATGCAGAAGTGCCGTCCTGGTCCTATGCCAAGCGGCACCCCAACGAAATCGCTTGTGACACCTTCGCCGCCGAATTGCTGATGCCGTATCAGCAATGGCTGTCGCTAGTGCCAAAGGAGGAGCCATCGCTGGGCCTTATCCAGCACATGGCTGACTTGTTCGGCACATCGTTCCCTGCAGCGGCGTCAAGGTTTGCCACTCTCAGCGATATGCCGTGCGCATTCGTCACCATGGAGCGCGGTGCGGTGCGGTACGGAGCACGCTCCACTAGCTTGCGACAGGCTGGGGCCTGGATATCTCCCAAATCCGTCATCCCGGTCGGCTCCGTGGCTCACCGCCTCCGTTCTTCAGGCATCAGTGCCGCCGAAACGGATGAGGTTTCACAAGACATCTGGTTCGATAACTGGGAAAAGGGACTCGACCTCTGGGAGCTTTCCAGGCACTACGCGCGCACCGACACCACTACGTCGCTGTTGTGGTTCGACAGCGACGATTTACCTGAGGTCGAAGTGAATCGCTTCGGTGCGCGCGTCGGGGACGATGGCGGCTTGGCTGAACTTACGGGGCAACTGCCGTGGCCAGGGCGGAGCAGGCGTCGTTAACGAAACCTGACAGTCCCATGTCGAACGCCTGCTATGGGCTGCGCGTGGACGGCTCGCTCAGCCCGATCAACAAGCGGCAAGTGATATCAAGTTCCTTTTGCAGCAACTCGGCATCCGATCGCACTGTCCGATAGTTCGCCGCCGGAAGGGTTGCGGATTGGCCGAAAATTTCACAATGCAAAATTCCGGAATTTTCGGCGGTTCCGGCGTACTCCCCCTTACCGGGCAATATTCTCCGTTTTCTGAAGCCGTCCC
>NZ_KB903066.1:0-1716 GCF_000379565.1 Cupriavidus sp. UYPR2.512
TGGTGACGTCACCGCGCCGACCTATGCCGAGCTCTATGCCAAAAAATCGCTACCCACTACATCTAGTAGGTTTGGGAGCTAACCGGATAAGCATGCAATAAACTATTGCATGCGATGCCAACTGTGACAAATTGGTTCTCATTACCTATTAATGAGCTTTGGCGTCACTCTACTTGAGTGCTCAGCGGTAGTAGTCTTCGGAGACATTGGCCTCTATGAGGCCTTTCCCGTCCAGCAGGCAGAAGATGTTGAAATTTAACTCGAGGTTGAAACATTCTTGGCGGTGAACGTCGAGCGCACAGACATGCGCCCGTTCGGATGCTCGTTGACGGCAACATCCATAACTCTAGAGAACCGGACAGTGCTCGGGTGCGCGGCACGTTGGCGTGCATAGCCCTCGCAGAGATTGATAGCGTGAGACCGGTCGATGTGCTTAGCCGCTGCGAGGGTCGTCCCCGCTTCGGCCTCGGACTTCGAGAAGTAGGCATTGAAGGCGCCAGCATCTCGGCCGCAGGTTACGAAAAAAACCGGATCAGCCCGCGTACCTTTTTCTCCTGAGATGTACGCAGTGCTCGGGTCAATTTCATTGCACCGAGAGTTCTCCCGGTAAACCTTGTTCACGCCGGCGACGATGATTTTCTTGTATGCCTCCGTTTTCTTCGTCCACCGAAAATCGGCGTCGGTGAAGACCTCTTTGCCGTTGACATCGCGGATGCGCTCCCGCAGGGCAATGCTTGGCACCCAGCCGATATGGGTGTCACTCAGCCAGTCCGGCGTCGTCACGCGGACACGCGACCACCCATTCTGCCAGCAATACTCAGTCACCACCGTTGACCGGTCAATCGACATGTACCAAGTGGTCTTTAGAATCGAACTCGTCTTCTCGTTTATCAGTTTCTTCCCATTTGGGCTAGGCGTTGCCCGCAAGAACACCTCTGAGCCGGTTACGCGATAGCTCTTAATGGGCTCAGCGATACCCGAGCGGCATCCAACAACCTCAGCGGCAGCCCAGGCATCCATGCTGAGCAGGCAGGCAGCAAAAGCGAAACCATGACCTAAGTGTTTGCGCTTCATATACCCCCCGGTGAGGTGCGTGCCCCGTCCACGTGGGCAAAGGCGATATGCCAACGCCAACGCTGACTTGCCTTTCTGGCGCCATATTTTCCTTGTACTCTAAGCTGTCAGAAAACCAACCTCTGTGCGCGCCGCCACAGTGGGGCGATTCAACCGAGGTACACCCGGACCAATCGCTATTGATAGGAACATAACGCCCGCTGCGCCCTGCGCCGCAGCGAGCCTCTCCGTTTTCGAAGAACCCACAGACAACGTGTCGGCCCGATTCTTGCGATGAAAACTCGAACTGCGCCAAACCAGTGCTTCCGCTGGCGCCTGCTCGGTGCTCATCCCAGACAGACTTCGCTTGACCTGATTCCTGCATCGCTTTCCCAAGGGTTCGGGCTGCCTGGTCGAAGCCGCCCCCAGCCCCCGGAATCATCATCTTGACGCTGTCGAGTGCAAACGCCGAGGTGGATAGCGCGAGAACAAAAGATCCTTTTGAGTATCTTTACCGCTTTTCAGGGCGCCGCGACACGCCAAGCTCGCATGCGTTATCGATGGGGCTTGGCTAAGGAACGTGCTCGAAATAACTTCCCGCTATGCGGCGTTCCGTGAGCGGATGCTGTAGTTCCACGCAGGCAAGGTTGAGTCGTACTCGAT
>NZ_KB903067.1:0-1682 GCF_000379565.1 Cupriavidus sp. UYPR2.512
ACGACTGAGATGAGCCCGCAATCCGGCCGCGAACCCAGTCATGAACCTGATGTTTTGAATCGCGCTTCACCTCAACTCCGACGAGCTCCTAGACAGAATGTATTGACCTGCCGCACCTCAAGCGACGTGGATTAGGCTGAGGTGAGGTAAACCAGCGGCCCAGAGCCACAATTGAGGGGGCAGGTCATGAACAAGTCTAGCAAGTACGTGGGCTTGGATGTCCACCAGGAAACGATCGCCGTCGCGGTAGCGCAGGCGAGCGGCGAAGTCCGGTACGTGGGAGAGATTGTGAATACCCCGGAAGCCGTCAAGAAGCTGGTCACCCAGCTCAAGCGGGACGGGTCTCGGCTGTCGTTTTGCTACGAAGCTGGGCCAGGCGGGTATGTGCTGTATCGACAACTGAACGAGCTGAAGCAAGACTGTCAGGTAGTGGCTCCCTCGCTGATTCCGAGGAAGCCTGGCGAACGCGTCAAGACTGACCGTCGCGACAGCCTGAGCCTGGCCCGCTTGCATCGAGCGGGAGAGCTGACTGCGGTCTGGATACCCGGCGAAGCGCAAGAGGCATTGCGCGACCTCACCCGTGCACGCGAGGACATGAAGCATCTGCAGCGGCAGGCCAAGCAACGATTGTTGTCGTTCCTATCGCGGCATGGCCATCGCTATAGCGGCAAGTGTCGCTGGACCCAGGCGCATTGGCGTTGGCTCGAAGGGGTGAAGTTTGCGCAACCGGTGCAGCAGATCGTATTGCAGGAATACATGGATACGGTCATGGCTTGCAGCCAACGTGTAGCAAGCCTCGAACAGGAAATCGAACGCGCGGTGCAAGACTGCCCCGTCTGGACGGTGATCGAGGCATTGATGGCCTTGCGGGGTATCAGCCTGATTGCTGCGGTAACCGTAGTCGCCGAGCTTGGCGATCTGCGACGCTTCTCCGATGCGCCGCAACTGATGGCGTACCTTGGCCTGGTGCCAAGCGAGCATTCCAGCGGCAAACGAGAGCGACGAGGCGGCATCACCAAGACCGGTAACAGCCATGTGCGACGGGTGTTGGTCGAGGCGGCCTGGACTTATCGTCATCCGGCGCGTAAGACCGCCATTCTCCAACGGCGCGCAGAGCGCACCACCGAGCAGGTGCAGGAGATTGCATGGAGTGCGCAGAAACGCTTGTGCCAGCGCTTTCGTCATCTGACTGCCCGCGGGAAATTGCCGGTGCAGGTCTGCACGGCGATCGCGCGCGAACTGACGGGATTTATTTGGGCGATCGGCCAGCAGGCAGAGATCGGCGGGACCTAAGCAAACCGATACAGCGCCCAGTGTGTTTGGGCCAGGTCCGGCAGCGGTGGAGAACCCTCGCGCACACTAGGAGGCAACTGGAAACAGCACAACCCTCGAAACTAGACGGAGGCAGCTCCTCGACGAATCGTTTGTCATGCGGTAGCCAACCCGCGCATATCAGAATGATCAACCGTCGAAGAACCGCCGGACCTGGCCCAAACACACTGGATTCAACAACCATGAACAAGGAACAGAGCACTTGACACGGTCAATACATATCAGTGTTCTGTCCCGTAAGAAACTTTATAAAAAAGGTTCGTCAGGAAAAAGTGTGGGTTGACGAAGGCTCAGGAAGATTGCCAAGTGCATGATATAGCGCGATTTCCGTCGCCCTGAAGGTTCGGAAT
>NZ_KB903068.1:0-1668 GCF_000379565.1 Cupriavidus sp. UYPR2.512
ATCTTCTGAGGTCCTTTCTGCCCGCCATTATGGCCGGCTCAGACCCCAGCTCTTCCATTTATCCGACTGTCCGAATTTCCGGCGCCACCTCTCATTGTTGCAGCCCCGTACGGGAGAAAGCGTCGGCGAGAATCAGGTTCCTAGCTGATTCCGTTTCTTGTTTGATCTGCAAACGGAGTTGCTGGTCAAGCAGTTCACGTTTGAAGTTTGCTAGACGCTGAACCCCTCGGGGCATGGACCTTCGTCGGATGCACCGCCGCGCAGGGCTTGACGTCGCGAAGCGGCCTGGCAGGCGGGTTCGGTGTTTTCCGCATCAATTCGGCTGACGGACTTTCAATCCGGTCCAGTGCGCGGCGAACGCCCACTGGTCGGCGAGTTCCTCGATGGCCTTGTCCGTTGAGCCGGAACAACGCGGTCATCCCGTATCGGCGGTGGTGACGAGGATGGCCGGATAGGTCGTTCCGGATCGGATGTTGTGCAGCGGCGAGTAGGCGAGAAGGTTGCGGAAATCTGCCTCGACGTCCGGAAGGGCGGCGGTGAACAGATCCGGCCGCTGGTTGACGACAGCGCCGATCAGGAGGCCACCGTTGGATTCGCCATGGATGACCAGCCCCTCCGACGACGTGATCCCTTCACCTTCAGGAATTCCCCGGCAGCGCTGAAATCGTCGAAGGTATTCTGCTTGTTCCGGAGGCGGCCCGCATCGTGCCAGGCCTTGCCGTATTCGCCCCCGCCGCGGATGTTGGCGACGGCATAAACGCCCCCCTGCTCGACCCACGCCATCGCGGCCGGCGAATACAAGGGAACCGTGGGAATGCTGAAGCCGCCATAACCGGTGAGCATGGTCGGCGAGGGACCCGTCACATCGACACGACGGACGATGAAGATCGGCACCTGCGTGCCGTCCCTGGGAGAATAGAAGCGCTGCTCCACCACGATGCGGTCGAGATCGACGGGAACCTTGGGCGCGGCCCAGACCGTGCTCGTGTTCGCAGCCACATCGTAGCGGTAGATGCTGGTGGGCGCTTCGTGGCTGGTGAAGACGAAGAAGGCCTCGTCATCTCCCGGGCGGCCAACGAACGGGCTGGTGCTCCCGATGCCGGACAGCTCGACCACGCCGTCAGGGGTTCCATCAAGCTTGTAGCGTTTCACTCCGGCTTTCGCGTCGACCATGTTGATGACGATGATGACGATGATGACGACGAGCCGTCCGCCGACGAGCGCACCGACGCGGAGCACGGCGTCGTCCCTTTCCGGGATCAGCTCGGTGAACACCGGTTCGGGATCGGCGAGGTCGACCGTCACGAACTTGCCGCGCCCCGCTCCATTCTGGGTCGACAGGAAGAGCTTCGTGCCAATGTTGCCGGCAAGCAGCCATGCGTCGTCAAAGGTATCGACGAGCGTCCGGACAGGCCAGTCCGGATCGGTCAGGTCGACCATCGCGAGCCGTTACCGCCCTGCAGCGCCGTCGAAGCGATCACTGTGTATCGTCCGTTCGCGTTGACGTCGACCGTATGAGCAGGGGGTACGCCGCCTCCGGCGCATGAACGAGCCGATCTTCGGCCTGCGGCGTTCCTAGTGCAATGTTCCATTCTGTTTGGAACTTAAGCGGCGGTTGGCACGAATGACCTTCTGTAGGATGTCGCGAGCGCTCTTGGTCCAGATGAA
>NZ_KB903069.1:0-1626 GCF_000379565.1 Cupriavidus sp. UYPR2.512
ATCGGCGTAGCTCGCTGGTCGTCCTTAGTCTATCAACGCTTCACAGCTGCTCAACGTCGACACTCTCGTCGATTAAATCAGCCTTTCCTTAACTTTCGCGGCGCCGCTAACACCAAGCGAGGTTGCCCGCTGATGAGCATTTCCAAGACATTGACACTGCCAGACATCCCGCGAGAAGGATTGACGCCTAACAGGCTGCGGAAGTACTCCCCGCACAAACGGAGAGCCTTTCGCTGGGGCGGGCAGGCGTGCCCGGATTTCATAATCCGGAAGCCGCAGGCCCTCGTATTGAGTTTTTCGGCGGCGGGAGGCCTGTTTCCGCTTCCATTTCCTCGATTACCGCAACTGTGGACGGATCTGTGCCAGTGAGCGCATGCGCACGAGGTTGTACGCGGCGATGCTCAGCACGAACATCTGGTCCACTCGCTTCAGTCCGCGCACCATGACTTGACGCATGCGCCCGACTGTTTTGACCCAGCCAAAGCCTTGCTCAATGAGCTTGCGCTTTTGCTGCGAGATCGCAATCCCTCGCTGCTCGCAATAGCCTCAGGAACAGCCGAGCGCCGGCCCGATTTGTTTTGCGCGACGTGCGGCGTCACCTTCATCGCCAGACATGTCTCAATGAACTCCTGCGCGTCGTAGCCCTTGTCTGCGCCCACGGTGACTTCGGTGTCCGGGTCGATCGTTGCCTGCCGGGCATCGTTGAGCATGACCTTCGCAGCCTCGCGTTCGGCGTAGCCATCTGCCTGGCTCACTCGGGCGTTGACCACCAGACCATGCCGGTTATCGCTCAAGGTGTGTCCCATGTAATGCAGTTCACTGCCGGTCTTGCCCTTGCGATATAGCTTTGCATCGGGATCGCTCGTCGACTGATGCGTGTCGTTGCAGCGCTTCTGCCCCTTGAAGTCACCGCGATCATCGTCGCCGTCGCTTCCATCCTTACGCGCCAAGCTCTTGTGGCCCGCCTACGCCTGAATCAGCGTGCCGTCCACGCTGAAGTGCTCGCCTGATAGCCAGCCCTTCTTCTGGGCAATCGCCAGTACCTCGTTGAAGAACTCGATCACCGCATCGTGCTGGATCAGACGCGCACGATTCTTCGTGAAGACCGTCGGCACCCAGACCGTATCGTCCATCGACAAGCCGATGAACCAGCGAAACAAAAGGTTGTATTGCGTTTGCTCCATCAGCTGGCGCTCGGACCGGATGCTGTACAGCACCTGCACCAGCATTGCCCGCAACAGCTTCTCCGGCGCGATGCTCGGTCGACCGCCCTTGATGTCTGCCTCATACATCCCTGCAAACCGCCGATCCATCTTCGCCAGGGCCTGATTGGCCATGGTACGGATCGCGCGCAGCGGATGCGACTTGGGGACGAAATCCTCGAGTCGCTGCATCGTGAACAGGCTTTCGGTGAAGGTGTCGGCGCCGCGCATGGGAGGTGAGGAGGGGAATCGTGTCGAGGTCTCAGATTAACGTTTCAGCCCGTACAGGCGCTGACACCGAGCCGAGGTACTTCAGCAGCCTGTTAGGGGCACCCCTTTCAAGGTGATCAAACGACACGTCCGGCCTTTATGACACGTGCGGTAGAGACATGCCGTCTTGCCACGCAGCCTGCAACATAGCTTT
>NZ_KB903070.1:0-1618 GCF_000379565.1 Cupriavidus sp. UYPR2.512
GGCATCACCAGCACCAGCTTGTAGCCCTTGACCGCGGCCACCATGGCCAGGCCGATGCCGGTATTGCCCGAGGTCGGCTCGATGATGGTGCCGCCCGGCTTGAGCACACCGCGGCGTTCGGCGTCTTCCACCATCGACAGCGCGATGCGGTCCTTGATCGAGGCGCCGGGATTGCTGCGCTCTGACTTGATCCAGACCTCATGGCCGTTGCCGAACAGCCGGTTGATGCGGATATGCGGGGTATTGCCGATCGTCTGCAGGATATTCTGGACCTTCATGGTGTTCTCCGTAGCGGGCGCGATGCGGCAAGCCTGGAAGGCCCCCGGCACCGCAGGATCGAATGACGGGAAGATTCTAGTGCAAAGCGCCGGCTGCCGCTTACTTGCGGAACACCAGGCTGAAGCGTCCGCTATGACGGTGACAAGTACGAAAACAGCCTAAATACAGTGCATTTCAGTGTGTGCAGATGGATTCGAAGTGCCCCAAGACGACGATTTGCGGCACTGTGGGGCTAGTATGTCCGTGCCCTGGTTCGCATGAAGGGGCAGCGCGTCAGCGCTACTTTCGACAGCGAAAAAGCAGCGCGCGAGTGGGCGCGGCAGACCGCGAAGCGCATCAGCGACGGCGAGACCATCCGCAAGTTTGACGACACCGCCGACCCGTCTGTCGCTTACATCCTTGAGAAGTACGGGCGCGAGTCCGAGATCAGGAACCTTATCGGCGCGCTGGCGGAAGCCGAAGGCTGGACCGAAAGCCAACGCGTACATGTGCTGGATGTCCTGAAGAGGCAACCAATCTTCTCTCTACCCGACGACTTAGCGCACTTCCAGCATCGGCTTGATACGGTGCGTGGCGCTAAGGAAGGCGCTGATGCAATTGCGCGCGCCTGTGGCACTCATAGCGAGAGGCGGCTTGCTCCAGTGCGAAACGAGAGTCGGCGCTGGCCCGGTTCCAATGAGGGGTGCGGCATATTCCGACTCGTATCGGGGCATGCGGATGCTGTGTTGCATTGGCCAGCTCGGCGTTCCTGGACAGCACCCCAACAAAGTAAGCCACTTGAAGACCCACCTGGTGTGCGGGGGGGGCATCCCCTGGCGCGCGGGGATTGCGCGTTGGGCCAGGCCAGTACGCCGCGAATTCCGTCGACACCGTCTTGCCGAGCACCACTGCGCCAGCAGATTTCGCGAGCGCCACCGCCGCGGCATGCATGCGAGGTCTGAAGTCCTCGTAGATCGGCGAGCCGTATGTCGTGGGCATGGTTGCGGTGTCCATGAGGTCCTTCACGCCGATGGGAAGACCCTTGAGCGCGCCATTGCTGTGCGCATCGACTTGGCGCGCGTTGGCCAAGGCGCCTTTCGCGTCAACATGCTGCCACGCACGGAGTCACCCTCACCAATGCGAACGAGGCTCGCACGTACCAGGGCTTCTGCGTTGGTTTGCCCGTTGGACGCCGCTGCGACGAGGGCACGGATTGGCAAGTCCAGAAAATTTTCCATTTGTCGGGCCGTTGAAGGACTGCTTAGGGCCACCCCTTTCAAGGTGATCAAACGACACGTCCGGCCTTTATGACACGTGCGGTAGAGACATGCCGTCTTGCCACGCAGCCTGCAACATAGCT
>NZ_KB903071.1:0-1614 GCF_000379565.1 Cupriavidus sp. UYPR2.512
CTTGAGGTGGCAGCGCAGCGCGCGGGCCGCCTCCTCGCGGCGCGCGCCGCTACACCCCAACAGCAGCACCGCCGCGCGCGCCAGGCGGTACTGCGCGCCCGGCGCGTCGGCGTCCTTCGCGGTCAGTGGCGCCCCCAGCGACGACACCGGCCACTTCGCGCAAAGCTGGTCGAGGATGCCATCGGGCACCATGAGTGTTTTCCACAGCTGCTCGGGCAAGGCCTTCTCGACCGCGATTGGCACTTCCCGGCGCGCCGTCACCGGATCCGGGACCAGCAGCCACAGGTTGCCGCCGAGGTAGCGCACGCCCACCAGCCAGGTAAAAAAACCTCGCAGGACCATCACCGCATAGCGCTGCGATTCCGCCTGGAGCACGCCCGCGAAGGGGCGCCAGCGTGCCGACGTGCGCGGCACCTTGGGGCCGATCCGGTTGTGCCAGGAAATCCTTGTAGCGCTCGCAATCGTCGGCGTCCACGTTGGACAGCGCGGTGCGGCGCACGCCCACGCACCAGAGCAGGAAGCGCTCCAACTCCTTCTGGTAGGAACGTGCGGTCTTGTCCCGGTCGCGGAACCGGTACAGGTAGGCGTGGATGGCCTCGAGGTCATGGCGCGCGGCAATGAGGCAAAAGCCCGGCGCCCGGTTGCGGCCCGCACTACCGTCGAGCGCCGCCACGATCCGCCCGACCTGCTCCAGTGGCACCAGGATGCGCTCGGCGTCCGAGCCCAGCTCCACCGATGCCGTCTGAGGCGTGTCGTCGACCACCGCCAGCGGGCCGAGTGTGGCCGCATGGGTCTGCAGCCAGCGCTCGATCGCACGCGCCTTGCCGGCACCCAGCCGCGGCACGGGCAGGTACCAGCGCCGGCCCCGCAGCGCAATATAGGCGTGCAACTGGGCCAGCGTCAGGATGTGCTCGTGCCGCAGCGCCCGGAACACGATCGGGCGCAGCCAGGCCGACACCGGATCGTCCGGTTGCGGTGCCGAGAAATCCTGGTCGGCGGCGCGCACCAGGTAGTCGGTGGCCAGCGATTGAAGCGGCGCGAGTCCGCCAGGCTGACCGACAGATACGGATTGCTGAGACAGACGCGCTCGACCAGGTGGTCGCGCAGGGCGTCGAGCCGGGCTTCGAGTTGCGCCGCCGTCTCGATGCCGGCGGCGTGCAGCGCATCTTCGTCATAGACGCGCGTCAGGATCTGCTCGGTCGGGATGCGGTTGACGCCGTGAAATCGGCGCGCGTGTAACGGGGGGTGTCGGCAGCGACGAGGTTATGTTGGGCCATGGCAGGTCGAGATCGGCGAGTGCCGTATCTTACCTGATAATATTGCATCGACCCATATCCCGGAGGGCGGGACGAGGCCGCTTGTCGGGGGAGAGCAGGACCCATGCGACCGGTGACGGACCGGGGACGCCAAGGTGGCAGACCCGCCATTTTCGGCTACACTGTTGGCGTCGGCGCAGATCTGTTGCCGCCGATAAGCGGTCGCTACGCCGCTCCTGCCAGCCTCCTGGCGCCGGTTCCGCCACCTCCGCCGTCCCCAATTTCCCCAAGTGCAGCCTGCTAAACCCCCTATATTGTGGAAAAATTCAAACCTGATAATGTCGCCTATCAGGTAAGT
>NZ_KB903072.1:0-1609 GCF_000379565.1 Cupriavidus sp. UYPR2.512
GGCAGGAAGAAACCGGGACGACAGGCGACCCAGTGTTCGCCGTCCGGGGCGATGCCACCGCCCGGTACCACGCAGTGCACGTGCGGATGGTGTTGCAGGTTCTGTCCCCAGGTATGTAGGACTGTGATGAAGCCGATCTCGGCGCCCAGGTGTTTCGGATCGGCGGCGATCGTGCGCAGGGTTTCGGCGCTGGTGCGAAACAGGATATCGTAGAGCGTGCGCTTGTTCTGGTAGGCGATCATCGCGACCGGCTCGGGAAGCGTAAAGACCACGTGGAAATATTCGACCTTGGGGAGCAGTTCGGCCTGGCGGTGTTCGAGCCATTGCGCGCGGGCGAGCGACTGGCACCTGGGACAGTGGCGATTCCGGCAGCTGTTATAAGAAATCCGTTGATGGCCGCAGGCATCGCACTGCTCGACATGGCCACCGAGCGCCGCGGTCCGGCATAGCTCGATCGCGCTCATCACGCGCCGCTGGGCACGACCGAGCCCGTCAGCGTGTGTCTGCCGGTACTGTGACCCGCGGAAGATGTCCGCCAGCACGAGTGCCACACCCATGTCCGTGCTCAGAAGTATTCGGGCGTGGCGGGCTGAGGGGGAATGGGTTCGGCGTGCGGTAGCAGATCGAAAGGACTCGTGGTGGCGCACACGGTGCTGGTCGCCACTTTCAGGTAACGCGAAGTTGTGGCGAGGGAGCGGTGTCCCATCAACAACTGAATCCTGCGCACGTCAGTGCCGGTCTCGAGCAGATGCGTGGCAAAGGCGTGACGCAGCGGATGCGGCGTGATGGGCTTGCTGATGCCGCTGCGCTGTCGCGCGAGGTTGCATGCCCGTGCCACGGCAAACCGGGTGATGGGCTGGCCGGGGATGTCGCCCGGAAAGAGCCACTCCCGGGGGTGAGCGTCGTGCCAGTACTGTCGCAGGATCTCGAGCAGGCGCGGCGACAGCATTACATAGCGGTCCTTGCGATTTTTGCCCTGGTTCACACGGATGACCATGCGCTGGCTGTCGATGTCGGTGACCTTCAGATGGACGACTTCCGACACGCGCAGGCCGGCGGCGTAGGCGGTCATCAGGATGGTGCGCTGCTTGAGGCTGGCAATCGACTCGAAGAAGGCGGTGATCTCCTCCTTGCTCAGGACGACCGGCAGTCTGAACGGCTTCTTCGGCAACGGAAAGTCCTCGTCGCTCCAGGGTCGCTTGAGCGTCACGCGGTAGAGGAAGCGCAGTGCGCCGATCGTTGCACCGAGGCTGCCAGGGGCCAGCTTGCGCTCCTCGCGCAGATGAATGAGCCAGGCACGGATCTCTTCCGGGCCGAGTAGTTCAGGCGAGCGACGGAAGTGCCGGGCGAAATTTGACACCTGCAGCAGATAGGACTTCTGGGTGTTGTCTGCGAGGTTGCGGATCTGCATGTCGTGCAGCATGCGTTGGCGGAGCGGGGTCATGACGGACCTCCTGGGAACAGTGAATGGAATGCCCGTTGGGCACCTCCATCCTGCTCCCAGCCGCCTGCTCGTCCCTTCCCCCTGGCCCGGCATCCGATAACCGTCCTAGCCGAACGCTAGGCACTGACCTTCGCCTCCCTCCCACTACCGCGTCAGCGGTTTAGT
>NZ_KB903073.1:0-1545 GCF_000379565.1 Cupriavidus sp. UYPR2.512
GCTGCCGATTTGATCGCTGGCAGCGTGGCGAAGTATGCCTCATCCGGAGTCTTGTCCGCCAGACTGGAATGGGGGCGTCGTTGGTTAATGGAATGGACGCCCCCACCCAGTACGGCATCGCTGTGCCAAAGTGGAGATCCAACGTCAGTACTCAAACCGAACAGGAGCGTCCATCATGCAGATTACGACAGTCGGCATCGACCTGGCCAAGAACGTGTTCCAGGTGCACGGCGTTAACGAACACGGCAAGACAGCCTTGAAGAAGCAAAGCCGGCGTGACCAAATGGCGACCTTCTTCGCTAACCTCCCACCCTGCCTGATCGGCATGGAAGCCTGCGGCGGCGCGCACTACTGGGCACGCAAGCTGCAGGCGGTGGGACACACCGTCAAGCTGATGGCACCTCAGTTCGTGAAGCCCTACGTCAAGACCAACAAGAACGATGCGGCCGATGCTGAGGCGATCTGCGAGGCGGTCGCTCGACCCAACATGCGCTTCGTTCCCCACAAGAATATCGAGCAGCAAGCCACGCTCGCGCTGCATCGAGTGCGCCAAGGTTTCGTCAGTGCGCGCACCGCCCAGGCCAATCAGATCCGCGGCCTGCTAGCTGAGTTTGGCCTTGTCATGCCCCAAGGTTTGTCCCACGTGAAGGGGCGCGTCCGCGATCTCATCGAGGACGCGAGCAACGAGCTTCCGGGCAGCTTCCGGCAACTCATCGAGCGCCTTCTCGACCACCTCATGGTACTCGATCGTCAGGTCAATGAACTCCAGGCGCAGATCAAGGACTCCCATCGCAAGAGCGAAGCCAGCCGTAGGCTCGAAAAGATCCCCGGCATCGGCCCGATTACCGCGAGCGCGCTGGTGGCCACCATTGGCGACGCCAAGAGCTTCGAGAACGGTCGACAGCTTGCGGCCTGGATGGGGCTGGTACCGACCCAATCATCCAGCGGCGGGAAGACGAACCTGCTCGGTATCAGCAAGCGCGGCGACACCTATCTGCGAACTCTGCTGATCCACGGGGCACGATCCGCGGTACGAGCGGTCCAGGGCAAACCGGATCAGAGCGGCAGCCCTTGGCTTCAGAAGTTGCTGGAGCGTCGCAACTACAACATCGCTGCCGTCGCTCTCGCCAACAAAAATGCTCGCATCGTCTGGGCGCTGCTCGCGCGTGACCGAGAGTACAAGTCAGGCTTCTCGTATGCCAAGGCTACTTCCCCGCGTAGCGGCGACTAAGTTGGTGTACATCCGATCGACCTATAGCCCGGAGACAAATTACACCCCCCACAGATTGCTCAGGCAACACGCAGATTGATGGCAAGACAGGTCAGACCGTGACCGGCAGAGCCCGACTGGTACAACGAACTCCGAGTTCACGTGGTTGATGGGGCGTTGGTCAGCGGATTCCATCAGAGATCGCGGGCATGAGCCCGAACGAAATCCGGATACATGGCTGCAATCTACCTCTTGGCCATCGACCTCGCGCAGCGCTTGGCAAACCGGGGGCGTCCATACATGTACCAGGTCAGGTAGTCAGCGATGGAGCGGCG
>NZ_KB903074.1:0-1590 GCF_000379565.1 Cupriavidus sp. UYPR2.512
CATCTTCTGAGGTCCTTTCTGCCCGCCATTATGGCCGGCTCAGACCCCAGCTCTTCCATTTATCCGACTGTCCGAATTTCCGGCGCCACCTCTATGCGTCTCCTTTTGTTCGGCAAGCATCAACTTGTTCACGCAAGCGTCGACTACGTTCATCCCCATCAGAACTTTTGCTTCCCTGCTTCGGTTCTTCCTGACGCACTGTCATTGCTTCGACAGGAGATCGAGAGCGCAATACAGTTGGAGACGGCATTGCATCCGGACTTCCAGCCCTGGTTAGAGTCTGGACTGGTCCGGAATGGCCAAGCCAAGAATGAGTTTGCCTATGGAATAACCGTCACCCTTCTCGCGTACATCGAAATGCTCGTGCAGCTGTCCGAGACTGACCGGAACATCGCCAAAGCTGAACTGGCGCGCTGGCCAAGGGGCACGGCGATCGCGGAAAGACTCAGCATTGCGGGGGCAGCCGCTAGTGGATTCTTCAGTCCGATGGAAGTCCGCGACGCCTTCGTGGAAATGAGCGACGAGAACTTTTGGGATTCAAGCGCGGAACAAGATGTATCGACCGCACTAGGCCTGAGATGGTCCGAGCTGCCCGAAGCAACAAGACGAGAAATCGAACAGCGTATTGTTCGTGGACCGATTCCATCGTATGGGCCCGCTTCAGCATCTGAGGAAAATCAGGCCTACGTGCGCCTTAGCCGCCTGTACGCACTTAAGGAGGCTGGCATTGATCTGACCACGCAGTATGCATCCGAATTGAGCGCATTACGTGCCGAAGTACCGAGTTGGACAGAATCAGCGTGGCAGGAGAGACCTCGGACGGGGGTGTTTAGCGTTTCTCTGGACACTGACTCAAGTGTTTTCTGTGGCGTCCCGCTCAACAATATCGTGGATGTTGCCCGAGAACATCATGGCAAGCGCGCGCGTCGCGACGTGGAGTCAGCACCTTTCCTCGGCTTGGCGCGGGACCAGCCTGGCCGCGCCCTCCGCGCACTGGATCTTGCGTCACGAAGGAAAGAGTTCTCCGCCGAGCTTTGGCAAACGCTCTTGAGTGGTCAGGTATCCTTGTCTGGCCGGATTGCAACCATGGCCGCTCGCCGAATGGTGAAGTTGCCTGCTGAATCTCTCTCAGAGATTCGACGACAAGCCGCTAGGTGGCTCCATGAACACGCGCTGGACGTGTGGCAAGTGGACCCGCAGGCGTTCACGGACCTCTGGAACGCCCTACTTGGGACATTACTCGCGAATCAAACCGAAGCGACCAGATCGGCGTCTCGCCGGTGGGTGAACGAAAGCCTGAACAGCACTGCTGGCCAACTCGTTGGTGCTCTCTTTGCCACGCTCGCTGAGAGTTCTGCAACTATGAAAGCCGGGCTTGATGCCAGCCTTAAAAAACGCATTGCGCAGCTGCTAAACCTCCCTCCTCCACTGTGCATAAGCAGCTTTCGTGATGCCGATAGCGCGGGGATTTGAGCAAGAACGGTGATGGACGCTNGAGGGGTTCCCTCAGGGAGCGTGCGCGCACGCGCCTGAGGGAAGATGTCGCCTTTATTGTGTCGAGCAATGAAGGAGACCTCAGCAGTGTGCCAT
>NZ_KB903075.1:0-14572 GCF_000379565.1 Cupriavidus sp. UYPR2.512
TGGCACGAGCAAGCTCTCTTCGACCCACATCGTCACGTCTCCTCGGGCTATCAGCCCCTTGTTGTACTGCGCCCAGTTCTTGACGCGGTAGACCCCCTTGGGCTCGGCTTGCTGTCGGTTGTCCTTGCGCATCGTCCCGGAAAAAGTCCAAGACACTACGCCGCTTCGTCAGAAGTTAACAGAGCCAGCGCTCCAGTCGTTGTGCGTAAACGTCAGCCCATCCGACCCCGGATTTATGCAACAACGCCACTCGCATTTCTCGGCGGGAAATGCGCTTCATTGCAGTAACGGGGCGCTGTTCCGGTGGCGCAACGCGCCGCCGGGCGTGCCGCGCCACGGGGTCGCCGTGTCCATTCCGGCACGGGTTAACCCATTCCTATCCGCCAAATCTGCGTGTTACCGGATTCATGACCCAAATCGTGTCAATTATGTTGTTTCCGGACCATTTGTCGATCTCCGAATTCCATCCTGGCCTGTGTGCAAGGCATGGCCAATCTTTTTGCTAAAGCCGGGCGACGGACCTGGTGAAATCCAATCATTCCCCGGCTCGCACCAATTCGTCAGTTTTAATATTTTTACCATTTATACCGCATCGATCCCCAAACAAGCCTGTTAGCGGTCCCATTGGCTACGCTGAGATGCCTCGCCAGCCGCGAGCCAGTGAGCCCCGCGTCACTCAGTGGGGTCTTCGGGACTTTTCGGTAAACTGTCGGTATTCCGGGACGCGCCGCGTCCCGCAGCCTGTGCAGTCCCCCTCATGTCAAATACCCACGAAATCCGCCCCGGCCAGTCCATCGAGCTGCTCAAGGAACTCCATATCCTGACGCGCGACGGCAAGATGAACCAGGACAGCCGGCGCAAGCTCAAGCAGGTCTACCACCTGTTCCAGTTCATCGAACCGCTGCTGCAGGAGGTCAAGGCCGAGCGCGGCCGCGTCACGCTGGTGGACCACGGCGCCGGCAAGTCGTACCTGGGCTTCATCCTGTACGACCTGTTCTTCAAGGCCCTGCAGGACGATTCGCACATCTTCGGCATCGAAACCCGTGAAGAACTGGTGAAGACTTCACAGGCACTGGCTGCGCGGCTGGGCTTTCCGGGGATGTCGTTCCTGAACCTGTCGGTGGCGGATTCGATCACCTCGCCGCAGTTGCCGCCCACTGTCGATGTCGTCACCGCGCTGCATGCATGCAATACCGCAACCGACGATGCGATCCGCTTTGCGCTGGCCAAGGAGGCCCGCCATATCGTGCTGGTGCCCTGCTGCCAGGCCGAGGTGGCCAGCGTGCTGCGCAGGCACAAGGGCAAGCTGCTGGCGGGCAATCCGCTGACGGAGATTTGGCGCCACCCGCTGCACACGCGCGAATTCGGCAGCCAGGTGACCAATGTGCTGCGCTGCCTGCAGCTGGAGGCGCATGGCTACCAGGTCAGCGTGACCGAGCTGGTGGGCTGGGAACACTCGATGAAGAACGAGCTGATCATCGCGCAGTACAAGGACCTGCCGCGCCGCCGCCCGGCCGAGCGGCTGGAAGAGGTGCTGGAAAGACTAGGGCTGGAAGAAATGCGCGAGCGCTTCTTCACCGCGCCGGTGTCGGCCGTGTAATCACGCGTTCCCGGGCTCGTCCTCGCCCGCCATCCAGCGCTGCCAGCCGTCGTGGCCCAGGCGGCGCATGGTGGCCTGGTTGCGCTCGTAGATGTCCGCCGCATCCGGGAACGCAGCCGCCGCGCGGGCGATGCTGTCTTCGCGCAGCAGATGCAGGATCGGATACGGCGCGCGGTTGGTGTAGTTCTCGATATCGTCTGGCCCGGTCCCGGCAAACTGGTACTGCGGATGAAAGCTGGCGATCTGCAGCGTGCCTTCCAGCCCGAGGCTGACGAGCAGGCGCTCGGCAAAATACAGCAGGTCGTTGAAGTCGAGGAAGTCCGCCGCCGCATCGGGCAGGATCAGCAGCGTGGTGTCGATCTGATCGGGGTCGGCGTCTGCCAGCAGGCGCAGTTCGCGCTCCAGGTCGTCGATCACGTCCGGCGCCTCGGTGACGGTGCTGACCACGTAGCGCACCTGCTCCTTCACGTACACGCTCTTGGCGAACGGGCACAGGTTGAGCCCGATCACGGCGCGCTCCAGCCAGTGGCGGGTGGCGGCGATAACGGTGTCTGCGGAGTGGGTGGCGGAGGTCATGATGGCAATGCGCGGCAAACCGTCATTCTAGCGCTGCCGCAGGCTCTATAATCCGCGGCGGAAACACCCCGCCCCTGCCGAGCCTCCTGATGCCCTCTTCCGCCACTTCCTCCCCTTCCCAAGCCAGCCTCGACGTGGCCGTCATCGGCGGCGGTCCGGCCGGGCTGATGGCGGCCGAAGTGCTGGCGGCGCAGGGGGCCAGCGTGGCCGTCTACGACGCCATGCCATCGGTCGGGCGCAAGTTCCTGATGGCCGGCAAGGGCGGCATGAACCTGACCCATGCCGAGCCGGAGCCGGCCTTCCTGGGCCGCTATGGCGCCCGCACCGCACAGATCGCGCCGATGCTGGCGGGCTTCGGCCCGCAGGCCCTGCGCGACTGGGTGCACGGGCTTGGCATCGAAACCTTCGTCGGCAGTTCCGGCCGCGTCTTCCCGACCGACATGAAGGCCGCGCCGATGCTGCGCGCGTGGCTGCACCGCCTGCGCGAATCCGGTGTGCAGTTCCATATGCGTCACCGCTGGCTGGGCTGGGACGAGGGCGCGCGGCATGCGCTGCGCTTCGCCACGCCGCAGGGTGAAACGGTCGTGCAGGCGCGCGCGGTAGTGCTGGCGCTGGGCGGTGCCAGCTGGGCAAGGCTGGGATCAGATGGTGCGTGGGTGCCGCGGCTGGCCGAGCGCGGCGTCGGGATTGCGCCGCTGCGGCCCGCCAACTGCGGTTTCGATGTGGCGTGGAGCGAAGCGTTTGCGGCGCGCTTTGCCGGCGAACCGGTCAAGCCAGTAGCCATCGCCCTGACCGGCCGCGACGGGCAGGCGCACTACCGCCAGGGCGAATTCGTCATCAGCGCGACCGGCATCGAAGGCAGCCTGGTCTATGCGCTGTCCGCGCCAATCCGCGACCGGATCGAGGCCGAGGGCGGCGCCACCATCCACCTGGACCTGTTGCCGGCGCACAGCGCCGAGCACGTCAGCACGCAGGTAAAGCATCCACGCGGCGCGCGTTCGCTGTCGAGCCACCTGCAAAGCCGGCTTGGCCTCACCGGCGTCAAGGCCGGCCTGCTGCGCGAATGCCTGTCGAAGGAAGCGATGCACGATGCCGACACGCTGGCGGCATCGGTCAAGGCACTGCCGCTGCGGCTGCTGCGCCCGCGGCCCATCGACGAAGTGATCAGCAGCGCCGGCGGCGTGCGCTTCGAGGCGATGGACGCGGGACTGATGCTGCGCGCGCTGCCGGGCGTGTTCTGCGCCGGCGAGATGCTGGACTGGGAGGCACCCACCGGCGGCTACCTGCTGACGGCGTGCTTTGCCAGCGGGCGCACCGCGGCGCTCGGCGCCGCGGCTTACCTGCAGCAGGCTTAGGCGGCCTTGCCGCCGACGATGCTGAGTGCCACGGCCTCGGCCACTTCGATGCCGTCGATCGCCGCGGAGTAGATGCCGCCGGCATAGCCCGCGCCTTCGCCTGCCGGGTACAGGCCCTTCACATTGATGCTCTGGTAGTCATCGTTGTTGCGGCGGATGCGCAGCGGCGACGAGGTGCGCGTTTCCACCCCGGTCAGCACGGCATCATGCAGGGCAAAGCCAGGCAGCTTCTTGTCGATCTCGGGAATGCCTTCGCGGATCGCCTCGATCACGTAGTCGGGCAGCGACGTGCTCAGGTCAGTCGGCGTCACGCCGGGCTTGTACGAGGGCTCGACCGAGCCCAGCGCGGTCGAGGCCCGGCCCGCAATGAAATCACCCACCAGCTGGCCCGGCGCGCAGTAGTTGCTGCCGCCCAGCTCGAACGCGCGCGCTTCCCATTTGCGCTGGAACTCGATGCCCGCCAGCGGGCCGCCGGGGTAGTCCTCGGGCGTGATGCCGACCACGATGCCGGCATTGGCGTTGCGCTCGGCGCGCTTGTACTGGCTCATGCCGTTGGTGACCACGCGGCCCGGCTCTGACGCTGCCGCCACCACCGTGCCGCCCGGGCACATGCAGAAGCTGTACACCGAACGCCCGTTGCTGCAGTGATGCACGACCTTGTAGTCGGCCGCGCCCAGCAGCTTGTTGCCGGCGAACTTGCCGAAGCGGCTGCGGTTGATCAGCCCTTGCGGATGCTCGATGCGGAAGCCCAGCGAGAACGGCTTGGCCTCCATGAACACGCCGCGCTCATGCAGCATCTCGAAAGTGTCGCGCGCGCTGTGGCCCACCGCCATGATGACGTGGTCGGCTTCCAGGTATTCGCCGGTGGACAGCTTCAGGCCGCGCACTTGGCCGCCGTCGATGTCGATATCGTCCACGCGCGTCTCGAAGCGGATCTCGCCACCCAGCCCGGTGATCTCGGCGCGCATCTTCTCGACCATGCTCACCAGCCGGAAGGTGCCGATATGCGGGCGCGCCTTGTACAGGATGTCCTCCGGCGCGCCGGCGCGCACGAACTCGTCGAGCACCTTGCGGCCATAGTGCTTCGGGTCCTTGATCTGGCTGTACAGCTTGCCGTCCGAGAACGTGCCCGCGCCGCCTTCGCCGAACTGCACATTCGACTCCGGGTTGAGCACGCTCTTGCGCCACAGGCCGAAGGTGTCCCTGGTGCGCTCGCGCACTGCCTTGCCGCGCTCCAGGATGATGGGGCGGAAGCCCGACTGCGCCAGGATCAGCCCGGCCAGCAGGCCGCACGGGCCCATACCGATCACCACCGGGCGCGGATGCGTGCTGCCCGCCTGCGCGCGCGCGACGAAGTGGTACGCCATGTCGGGCGTCACGCTCCAGTGCGGCTTGCCGGCCATGCGCTGGATGGCGGCGGCCTCGTCCCGCACCTCGATATCGATGATGTAGGTGAGCTTGATATCCGAGCGCTTGCGCGCATCGTGGGCACGGCGGAACACGGTATAGCCGGTCAGGCCGTCTCCCTTGACACCGATCTGCGCGGCGCCGGCGCGCACGGCGGCGTCCAGGTCGCTTTCGGTATGGTCGAGCGGGAGTTTGACTTCACTTAGACGTAGCATGGGGAACCCGAGAACAGCGGCCGGGGGGTTGGGCACACCAATGTGCCAGGCCGGCCGGAGCGCAATTTTATAGTCTTTCGGGCGCGGAGTCGGGAATCTGGCGGGATACGGGCTGGCGGGCCGGGCCGGGGCGGCGCCAGGACAACGCCAGCCAGGCTTGCAGCCGGGGCAGCCACCCCGGCGGGGCTGTGACCGAGAGTGCGCCGGCACGGCTTGCCGACACCGCCAGCCAGCCGCGCGCGGGCACCCTCCACGTGTCGCCCGCGCGCAGGCGCCGCCGCGGCAGGTAGCAGGTATCGGCCAGCCATTGCGGCGGCCCGGCTACCTCCAGTTCTCCCACGCCCGCATGCAGCACGGTGCCTGCCGCCACGCGCAGGCGCAGGCACTGGCCGGCCGAAAGCGGCACTACGGTTGATGTGTCGTTGAGATCGCTTTGCATGGCAGGACTCCGGTAACAGGCATAGGACTCCAGCCTATCGACCGGCCAGCGCATGCGGCAGGCACACCGGTGCACCGCCAGGACCGGAACAGCACCCAGGATTTTGGGCTGTTACGATACAGGCGCCCCGCTTCTGTATCTGTACCGATGCGGCCGTCCACGCCACGATCCCCCCATGGACACCACCCCGCTCTACCGCCAGCTTGCCGGCCACTACCGCCGCGCCATTGAATCCGGCACGCTCGCCGCCGGCGACCGCATGCCGTCGGTGCGCGCGCTGATGGCGTTGCACAGCGTGAGCCTGTCCACCGCGCTGCAGGCATGCCGGCAATTGGAAAGCGACGGCCTGCTGGAAGCGCGCCCACGCTCGGGCTATTTCGTTGCCCCGCCGCTGCGCGGGCCGCTGGCCGAACTGTCAGAGCCCGCCGCCGCGCTGCCGGACCCGGCCCAGTACGTCGGCATCCACCAGCGCATTTCAGGCTTGCTGGCACGCAGCCAGCATGAGCACGTGCATACCGATCTGGGCGGCGCCTACTGCGCGCCGTCGCTCTACCCGACCGAGGCTCTGCGCAGTGCCGCGGCGCGTGCGCTGCGCCGGCATCCGCAGCTGTTCGGCGAAGCAGTCGAGTCCGATGGCTACCAGCCGCTGCGCGCCGCGATTGCGCGCCAGGCGCTGCGCAACCGCGTGCAACTGGCACCGGAAGAGATCGTCATCACACACGGCTGCACCGAGGCGCTCAACCTCGCGCTGCGCGCGGTGGCAGGCCCGGGCGACGTGATTGCGGTGGAATCCCCGACCTACTACGGCCTGCTGCAGATCCTGGAAAGCCTGGGCATGCGCGCGCTGGAAATCCCGTGCAGCCCCCAGACCGGCATCTCGCTGGAGGCGCTGGAGCTGGCCGCGCAGCACTACCACAACATCCGTGCGGTGGCGGTGGTGCCCAACCTGCAGAACCCGCTCGGCTGCATCATGCCGGACGCGCACAAGGCGCGGCTGGTGCAGTGGTGCGAAGCGCGCGGCATCGCGCTGATCGAGGACGACTGTTTTTCGGCCACCGCCGACAGCGATGCGCCCCCGGCCGCGGCCAAGGCCTGGGATGGCAGCGGCAACGTGATCCACTGCGCCTCGCTGCACAAGGTGCTGGCGCCCGGCATGCGCCTGGGCTGGATCGCCGCCGGCAAATGGCAGGCGCGGGTGGAGATGCTCAAGTTCGGCCTGTCGCGGCCCAACGAGATGCTGTCGCAGATGGCGGCCGCTGACTTCCTTGCTTCCGGCGCGCACGACCGCCACCTGCGCCGGCTGCGCACCCGGCTGCGCGCGCAGCGCGAATGGTTCGCGCAGGCCATCGGCGCCAGCTTTCCCGCCGGCACGCGGCTGGGCTCGCCGCGCGGCGGCATGCACCTGTGGCTGGAGCTGCCCGCCCAGGTGTCGTCCGAAGCGGTATTCGACCAGGCGCTGCAGGCAGGCATCCGCGTGATGCCCGGCGTGATGTTCTCCAACGCCGGCCGCTTCGACCACTCCCTGCGCATCAACTGCGGCACGCCGCGCTCAGCGCAGATCGAGCGGGCGCTGGGCACGCTGGCCGCCATCGTGCAGCGGCTGGCAGGCTAGTGTCCTGTTTGCAATATCCCCCCTTTTTGCCCGCCCCTCAAGGACATCACCGCGCGCATGCGCACCGAGCACGAGCTGCGCCGCAGCGAGCAGTATGCGCTGGGACTGTTCGAGCATTCGCCGGTGTCGCTGTGGGTGGAGGACTTCAGCGCGGTCAAGGTGCTGCTCGATGAGGTCCGCGGCGCCGGCATTACCGACTTCCGCACCTTCCTCAACGTGCATCCGGACTTTGTCTTGCGCTGCATGCAGGAAATCCGCGTGCTCGACGTCAACCAGCAGACGCTGCAGATGTTCGGCGCGGACAGCAAGGAAGTCCTGCTGTCGCGGCTGGGCGATGTGTTCTGCGACGACATGCGCATCCACTTTGCCGAGCAGCTGATCGACCTCTGGCACGAGAAGCTGTAGCAGCAGCGCGAAGTCATCAACTACGCGCTGGATGGCCGCGCCGTGGACGTCTTCATGCAGTGGTCGGTGTTCCCCGGGCGGGAAACGGACTGGGACCAGGTGCTGGTGTCGCTGACCGATATCACGGCGCGCAAGAAGGCCGAGGCCTATGTCGAGTTCCTGGGCAAGCACGACGTGCTGACCAAGCTCTACAACCGTGCCTACTATGAGGACGAGCTGGCGCGGCTGGGCCGCAAGGGCCCGTGGCCGGTCAGCGTGGTGGCGGTAGACCTGAACGGCCTCAAGGTGGTCAACGACCAGTTCGGCCATGCCGACGGCGACGGGCTGCTGCGCCGCACCGGCGAGGTGTTGAAGAAGGCGGTGGGCGAGCAGGCCTGCGTGGCGCGCATCGGCGGCGACGAGTTCATGATCCTGCTGCCCGGGCGCGACGAGCGCGGTGCCGCCACGGTGGTCGAGCAGATCGGCAAGGTGGTGGGGCTGAACAACCAGTTCTACCCGGGCGCACGCCTGAGCCTTTCCATCGGCCACGCTACCTGCCTGCAAGGCGACCGGCTGAACGAGATCGTCAAGCTGGCCGACAGCCGCATGTACCAGGCCAAGCGCGACTACTACACCACGCTGGCCAACGAACGCCGCCGCGACTGAAGCTTAGCGGCTCAGCCCGGCGTGCATTCGCCGCGCATCAGTGCCCACTCCTCGCATTGCTTGCCGGACGGGAAGGTGCAGATGCCGGACTGGCCGGCGGGTGTCGACACGATCTGCAGCTTGCCGCCGCGCTGCGTGCAGTTGACGGAGGCGGGGTTCGGCTTGCCGACAGCAGCGGCGCTGCTGGCGGCACGTTCTGCAGGTGTCGTGGTGCATGCAGCGGCGCCAAGGGCGGCAGCCAGCCACAGTGCGGAGCGGACGCGCATCGGAATCTCCGGAACGGGGTCGCAAAGCGGGATGTGAACGGCGTTCGCTGCCCGCCCAAGGCAAAGAGCCGGCTTGCGCCGGCTCTCTTGCTTCTTACAGGAAGACGATCAGCCCCACGCCCAGCACGATCAGGCCAAACTTGGTGACGTAGTAAAGCTGGCGGTTCCAGGCCTTGAAGCGGCGGCGATACTGGCCGCCCAGCCAGACAAAACGGAACAGCCGGTTGATCATGCCGGTCTGGTCGTGCTCGTCATTGGGCGAGCTGGCCGCGGTCATGACCTTGCGGCCCATCCAGTGGTTGAACTTCGTAGCCCAGCCGTAGCGCATCGGACGCTCGATATCGCAGAACAGGATCAGCCGGTTGGCATCGCTGCGGTTCTCGGCCCAGTGCAGGTAAGTTTCGTCGAAGACCACGCCCTCACCGTCGCGCCAGCTGTGGCGCTCGCCGTCGACCTCGATAAAGCAGCGGTCGTCGTTCGGCGTGGCCAGGCCCAGGTGGTAGCGCAGCGAGCCGGCAAACGGGTCGCGGTGCGGGTTGAGCTTGCCGCCCGGCGGCAGCTCGGCGAACATCGCCGCTTTCACCGTGGGCAGCTCGCGCAGCAGCGCCACGGTCTTGGGGCAGAGTTGCTCGGCCGACGGGTGCTGGGCCTCGTACCACTTCAGGTAGAAGCGCTTCCAGCCGTACTTGAAGAAGGAATTGAAGCCGGCGTCGTCGTTCTTGTCCGCGGCCTTGATCTTGCGCATCGCGGCCAGTGCCAGCCCTTCGTCGCGGATCTCAGGCCAGGCGGCGCGCAGCTTTTCCAGGTCGGGGAAGTTGTCGACCGGGATATACGGCGTGCGAGGCACGCCCGAGAATGCATACATGAAGCAGTTGATCGGGGCCACCAGGGCCGAATGGTCCAGCAGCTGGCGCCAGATGCGCAGGCGCACCTTGCCGCGGAAGTGCACATACAGGACGGCACCGAGGTAGCCCGCGACGATTATCCACTTGATCACCGAAATCCTCCTGGTCAGCCGCCTCCGCCGCGTGTCAGTCACAGCGCGGACCGGCTGGGTGAAAACGCGTATTTTAGCGAAACGGCGGAGCCGCCGCAGCTTGAGACGATTGCGGCACATCGCCCGAGGTGCGGGCCGGGCAGTCAGGCTGGCGCGTTCAGGCTCCGCCGCGCGACCGCCGCGCGACGCGCTCGATCAGTGCCTGGGCGTCGTCAGGCAGGCCCTGCAGCGTCAGCAGGCGCGCGTTGAGCACCAGATTTTCCAGCACCAGCTTGGCGGTCGAGGCCCACATCGTGGCCAGCAGTGCTTCCACCGGCAGGCCGGACGCCTCCATCTCGCTGGAGCGCTCGGCGATCAGCCGGCACGCCAGCCGGCGCAGCGCGGCGTCGTCGAACGGCAGGTCGGCGTAGTCGATGGGGTCTTCCTTCTCGACTTCCGTCATCAGTTGCAGCAGGGTGTCTTCTGTCATGGGCAGACTCCTGGCCAGGCAAGACGCGTGGGCTACACGCGGAAATCAGCAGCCATGTCGGCATCGGTGCGCGCCTCCAGGCTCCCCGAAGGGCACGCGGCGACAAACTGATCGAAGTCGCGCTCGACCTGGTCTGCATAGCCATTGGCATAGCCTACCATCACGTCGGCCATGCGGTCGCTGCGGCCCAGGTAGCCCGACCTCGGCGGCCAGGCCGCTAGCCTTGGCGTGCGGCCCTGTCGCGCTCGCGCCGGGCCTCGACGGTACCCTCGGTCCCGGCTTCCCGGCCCTCCTGACGTATCGCCACCGTGCCCCCGATGCCGGGCGCCGCCGACGGTTTGCCATTTGTGCAGCATCTGCAACAGAAGCTAAAGCACTGCGCCGCGGCTTGTCAATCGGCAGGCC
Organism: Cupriavidus sp. UYPR2.512; assembly: GCF_000379565.1. Taxonomy (NCBI): domain Bacteria; kingdom Pseudomonadati; phylum Pseudomonadota; class Betaproteobacteria; order Burkholderiales; family Burkholderiaceae; genus Cupriavidus; species Cupriavidus sp. UYPR2.512. The sequence continues at coordinate 10,392 of NZ_KB903075.1, forward strand.
GCGGCTGGGGTCAGGCTGGGGATCACGCGAATGTGCGCCGTGGCTCAGAGCGCCGGCGGCTGGCGACGGAAACCGACGCCAAAGCGGTTCCATGCATTGATGGCCGAGATCAGCAGCGTCAGGTCGGCCATTTCCTTTTCCGAGAATTGCTCGCGCAAGGCCTGGTAGTCCGCATCCGGCGCCTGGCTTTGCGGCAGCAGCGTCAGCGCCTCGGTCCACGCCAGCGCGGCGCGCTCGCGCGGGGTGAACCAGCTCACTTCCCGCCAGGCCGGCAGCAGGTTCAGACGGCGCTCGCTTTCGCCATGCTTGCGCGCATCGGTGATGTGCATGTCCAGGCAAAACGCGCAGCCGTTGATCTGCGAGGCGCGGATCTTCACCAGTTCCTTCAGCGTGGTCTCCAGCGAGCAGCGCGCCAGGTAGACCTCCAGGCCAATCATTGCCTTGTATGCGTCAGGGGCCACGTCTTGCCAGTTCATCCGTTCTTCCATGGTCGATCTCCGATTTGACAGGTTGGATTCGGCGGGCACTGGTGTCGCGAACCTTGGGATGAAAGATAGACGCATCGATTGGCCCCGTACACTGCCAATTTCCGGCAGAATCAGTAGACCAATCCCGATCGACGCGTACCATCATGGAACTGCATCTCGCCCTGGACCAAGCCAGCGACCTGACCGCGCAGATCGTCCACCAGATCCGCGACGCGATCCAGGGCGGCCGGCTTGAGGCCGGCGCACGCATGCCGCCTACGCGCCTGCTTGGCACGCAGCTGGGCGTGGCGCGCAAGACGGTGACCACGGCGTATGAACGGCTGGTGGCCGAAGGCTGGCTGCACGCGCGCGTCGGCGACGGCACCTATGTGGCCGAGGGGCTGGCCCGCCCGGCCATGCGCATGGCGGCGGCGCCGGTGCTGCCGCCCGCCGTGCAGCGCTGGATGGAGGTGCCGACGCCCTTCCTGGAGTCCGCCGGCGGCGCGCGCTATGCGTTCCAGCCGGGGCAGGCCGATACCACGCGCTTTCCGCATGAAGCCTGGTCGCGCTGCGTGCGCGCGGCGTTGGCCGCCGAGCGCCAGCGCCCGCCCGGCGCCGCCGATCCGGCCGGTGACATAGCGCTGCGCCAGGCCATTGCCCGCCATATCGCATTCACGCGCGGCGTGCAGAGCATGCCGACTGACATCCTGGTCACGGGCGGCGCGCAACAGGGCATCGACCTGCTGGCCCGGCTGGTGCTCGGGCCCGGCGCCGTGGTGGCGATGGAGGATCCCGGCTACCCGATGGCGCGTTCGTTGTTCCAGGGACTGGGCGCACGGGTGGTGCCAGTGCCGGTCGATGGCGAAGGGCTGGTGGTGGAGGCGCTGCCGAACGATGCCACGCTGGTCTATGTCACCCCCTCGCACCAGTCGCCGCTGGGCGTGCCGATGAGCCTGGCGCGGCGCCAGGCGCTGCTGGACTGGGCGGCACGCCGCCACGCGGTGATCCTGGAAGACGATTACGACAGCGAATTCCGCTACGGCGGCCAGGCGCTGGACGCTCTGCAGACGCTGGACCGGCACGGCCGCGTGGTCTACCTCGGCACATTCTCGAAGACGCTGGTGGCGAACCTGCGCGGCGGCTACCTGGTGGTGCCGCCCTGGCTGATGCCGGCCGCGCGCAAGGCCAAGCACCTGATGGACTGGCACACGCCGACGCTGATCCAGCAGGCGCTGGCGCGCTTCCTGTCCGAGGGGCACCTGTTGCGCCATATCCGGCGCTCGCACGCGCGCCACGCCCAGCGCCGCGCCCGGCTGCTGGCGCGGCTGCAGGGCGACCTGTCGCCGTGGCTGGAGCCGCTGCCGGCAATGGCGGGCTTCCACCTGGCGGCACGGCTGCGCGTGCCGGTGGCCTCCGAGGCGCTGGTCTCGATGGCGCGTCTGGCCGACCTGGCACTTGCCACACTCGATCCCTGCTATGCCACGCCCCCTGCTACCTGCGCGGGGCTGCTGCTGGGTTTCGGCGCCATCGACCTGCTGGATATCGATCCTGCCCTGGACCGGCTGGCAATGGTACTCTCTGCCCTGGTCCCGGAGCCGGCGCGCGTTGCGTGACGTTGCCGCCATGCCGGCCGGCCTTGCATCTCTCAGGGTACACACCGAATGCCTGGGAGCGATCGTGCAGTCATACTGGCGTCCGAAAATTCCCGTTGAACAAAGCGGACGGGAACCAGTCTCATTGGCACTTCCACAGAACCAGAGTCGTTCATGACCAAGCGTTTGTTGTCCGCCATGCGTCAGTACGCATGGTTTGCCGGGGTGAAGCACCATGTCGTGCAGGGCGTCGAAGCCCTGGCGGAACTGCTCAAGTCCCCTTCCGCCGCGGCGCGCGCCGTCGCGGCCATCGTTGCCGAAACCGAGCAAGGCGTACAGGTCTGGGTCTCGTACTTCGGCAAGCCGCTGGATCCGCACACCAACTACGTGCTGTGGCCCAACCGTGCGCTGCGCCCGGCGCGGCGGCGCATCCAGCCCTCTCCGATCGAACTGTTGCAGATGCAGCGACGGCGCGACGAATAGTCGCGCCTGCCCGCTGGTGAGGTGATGCAGCGCCCTTGAGAGGGCGCCGCTGGCGTTCAGGCGTCCGCCCAGCGGCGCAGCAGGTTGTGATAGGCCCCGGTCAAGCCGATCACCGAGTCATGCGCCTGGCCGAGCTCCTGCGCCACTTGGCGGATACGTGCGTCCAGCTCGAACAGCAGCGCGCGCTGGCCATCGTCGCGCACCATGACACCCGCGCCCCGCGCGTCGATGGCTTGCGGGACTTGCGCCACCTGGGCCTTGGACAAATACGTCGGGAATCTGCAGCATCATGATGGCAGTAATGTCGGGATAAATCGGGCAGGTGCACATTGTATGGGAATCGCGGCAAGGACCCGAACAAGAATCATTACTGTTTGATGCTGTGCAGGCGGCGGCTTCACTACAATGGGTCTTGTATCCCCGTCGCTGACAAGGAGCCGACATGTCCGAACCGCTACACGATGAAGCGCTGGTCAATCTCTACCTGGAACGCATCTCGGCTCTCTCGGTGAGCGCCTTCGATGGTGCCGATGTCAGCGGCGAGCTCGATGCGGTGATGCGCGAAGCGGTAACCAAGTGCCAGGCCGCGGGCGGGCCGCAGGCGCAAGGAACACTGACGGTGCTGGCCACGCGGCTGCGCGGGCATGCCGATGCCGCGGAGCGTGAAGGCCAGCCGCTGGTGCGCGATACGTTCAGGCGTGCGGCGGAGCTGGTGCGCACATAGCGCGCAGGCGCACGAACGCCGCAAGGCCATGCCTTTGGGTTGCGCGGAAACACATCGGAGCAGTGAGTGAGTCGGGCCGGACGGCCTTGAGAACAACGCCTTGAAGGACTGCGGCGCATGCCGCTGGATACTGATATAAGGCGTTGGTTGCGGGGGCAGGACTTGAACCTGCGACCTTCGGGTTATGAGCCCGACGAGCTGCCAACTGCTCCACCCCGCGTCTGAAGGAGACGGATTATGGGCGATTCACCCGCGCATGGCAAGCGCTATCTTGCCGTGCGGATGAAATCGTTCGTTCGTGCCTCGCGCCGTCATGCAATGCGCCCTGGCTTTGCCTTCCAGCGTAGGAGCGCCGACCCGGATCAAAAATGATCCGCGTCAATGGCAATAGATCACGACATGATATAAGCCGTTGCGCCAACCACAATGACGCGCAACCCCTATTGGGCGGGCCCCAGCAGTCGGTCCACCAGGGCATAGCCCGCGCCGAAGGCAGCCACCTCTGCCGCATGGCGCGTGGCGAACTGCTGCGGGCCGCTGGCAAGCAACTCGGTATCGCCCGCGTCGGCCGGGTCGGCGCCTTCCTGCGATACGCGGACTTCATAGCCCCAACGGCCGATGCTGTCCTGCCCTTGCGGCGATACCAGGACATAGACATCCATGCCGCGGTACTCTTCAACGCGCCACTCTGCGTTTTCCATGCGCTCAGCTCCCAGGGTCGAGGTTGTGCCTGATTCGAGACTAGGAGGCCGCACGCGCGACCGCAAGGCGTGACGCAGCCATCGCAGGCGATGCGCCGGTGCAGGTGGAAAGCGGGAACGGTAGCCGCAGCGCGCAGGTCGAACGGCACGACGGCGAGAGGACGGAAACGAAAAAGGGCTTCCGTTTCCGGAAGCCCTCTTCTTTCTGCATAGG
>NZ_KB903075.1:14597-28629 GCF_000379565.1 Cupriavidus sp. UYPR2.512
AACTGAGCTACAGCCGCACACGAGAGGCGCCATTGTAGCGCAATTTCTGGTTTGCGCAAGCCCCCCGCCAAAAAACTTCAACTGGCCCCGATGCCCGTGCCGGCGCTACGCCGTGGCCGACCAGATGCCGTCCGCTTCCTGCGCCTTGCCGTCATCGCGCAGCTTGAGCAGGTGCGCCAGCAGCGATCGCTGCGCGACCGGATGCATGCGCGGCGGCACATCGTCATAGACGCGCAGGACCAGCTCGCTGACCAGTGCCGGGCCCAGTTGGCGCAGCGCGGCAGCGACCTTGGCCTCGCGCTGCAGCCGGTGCCGGACCAGGATGCGGATGGCGTCCTGCGGCCGCGCGATCAGGAAGCCATGCCCCGGCGCCAGCCAGTCGAGGTCTTCGTCCTGCAGCGCTGCGAGCGAGTCCAGGTAGGCGCGCATGTCGCCATCGGGCGGGCCGATGACGACGGTCGAGCCCTGCATCACGTGGTCGCCGGTGAAGAGTGTCTTTTCTTCTTCCAGCAGGTAGCAGAGGTGGTTCGAGGCGTGGCCCGGCGTGTGGCACACGCGCAGGGTGCAGTCCTCAGTGATGGCAAGGCGCTCGCCGTGGTCCAGTTCGCGCTGTGGTTCGAAGCTGGCGTCCTGCCACTGGCCGGCGGGCGCGGCACGCCCGAGCACCGTGGCGCCGGTGGCGGCCTGCAGCGCGGCGGCCGCGGGCGAGTGGTCCAGGTGGGTATGCGTGGCGAGGATCCAGCGGATCGGACCGGGTGCGGCAGCAAGGATGGCGCGCACGTGCTCGCCATCGTCCGGGCCCGGATCGATCACAGCCCATTCATTGCGCGCGCCGCCGCCTACCAGGTAGGTGTTGGTGCCCGGGCCCGTCATCACGCTGCCGTTGTTGGCGGTCACGCGCCAGACGCGCTCGGACAGCCGTACCGGCACGCCCGGTGCCAGCTCATAACGGCCGTGCGTGTTGCCGTCGGGATCGATGCGGGCGATCTCGGCGTAGCACGGCTCGTTGGGCATCACCGGGCGCACGCCGGCCGCGCCGGTGGCCAGCCGCGGCATGATGCAGGCAATGCCGCGCAGCTGCGAAAAATAGGCGAAGCAGGCCGCGGCGCTCTCAAACTGTGCGATCGAGCTCAGCGTGCGGCGCGTGACGTGCATCAGCGGCAGGCCGCTGGCGGGATCGGCGGCCTCGCCGGGGCGGGTCCAGCGGTGCTCCACGACCTCGGTGCCGTCGGGCACGGCCACCTGGCCTTCGGGGGCGATGGCGACAAAGAAGCGGGTATCGAAACGCTTGGGCAGGCCGGGCGGCGTCAGCCAGTAGCTGTGATAGGCGAGCCGGTCGACCGCCAGGCGCAGGCCCAGTTGCTCGCAAGCATGGGCCAGGCCGGGGCCGCCGCGCTGCACGGCCTCGCGCAGCAGCGCCTGCCCGGCGGCGTCGAGTTGGTGCGGCGATTGCAGGCGCCCGTCGCGGTCGCAGGCAAACAGCAGGCCGGCCTCTTCATAGCATTCACGCAAGGCGGCCAGGTAGAAGTCCAGGCCGCTGGCCGGCAGGCCCAGGCGTTCGCTGGCAAGGGCGTCGTCCAGGCCGTGGGCATGCGCGTGCAGGGCGTTGTCCTGCGCGTCGAGCGTGCCGCCGGGGAAAACGTAGGCGCCGCTGCTGCGGTCGTTGGCGCGTTCGACGCGGCGTACCAGCAGCACTTCCATGCCGGCCGGCGCATCGCGCACGACGAGCAGGCTGGCGGCGGTGCGCAGCAGGGGGGCAGGGGTGGCAGTGCGGTTGCCGCTTGTCTCTGTGGTTGTCATTGTGTCGGCATCATGGTTGTGCTGGCGGCGCGCAACTGGCCGGAACCCGGGGGCGCTGCCGCGAGCCATAGTTTAGCCGCGTTCAACGATTCGCTATCGCCGGGGATTGCCGGGCTGCCGGGGCGCGCCGGCTTTGGCTTTTCCGGCCAGAGGCAGTAATCTGATAGCTCCGCTTCACTTTTTGGGGTGCCCGTTGCCGGCGCCCTCTTCGGAGGAGGTCCGCGTGATCCGAGCTTCTTGCCTGTGCCTGCCGCTGGCGTGCCTGCTGGCCGCCTGCGAAACGCCGCCGCAGATGGCACCGCGCCCTGTGCCCCCGGCCACCACCCGCATCACCGTCGATCCACAAGCCGCATCCAGGGCCGCGTCCACCGCCTGCGAGCCGGCCGTGGCGGAAGCCCTCAAGCGCCGCTACCCGCAGCCCGGCAGCGTGATGCTGATGGTCGACCGCGAGCAGTACTACGTGGGCCCCAATGCGCAGACCTCGGTCAACGGTGAAGGTGTGTTCGAACCTGACGACAGTTCGTCGGCGATCGGCTTCCACTATGCCTGCCTGTACAACTCGCGCACGGGCAAGGTCGACGATGTGCAGATGCGCTATTGACCCTGCCGATCCGCCGCATTGCAGGGCGCCTGTGCTGAAAATTCCAGGCCGCAAATTCCATAATTGTTGTGTGAAACGACGGTAATCCCGCTTCCCCATTTCCTTGACCTACCAGTCGACCGGCCATTAGGATAGCCACGCCCTTTTGCAAAGTTCGCATATAGAACTGTAGTTCTAATGACGTAACTTTGGCTGACACTGGAGACAAGGAAACCATGAGCAAGATCGCCGGGTTCTTCACCGAACTCATGCGCCGGTACCTGCCGGATCCCTTTGTATTTGCCATCGGCCTGACCTTGCTGACGATGGCGCTGGCGGTGACGGTGCAAGGGCAGGCAGCCCCGGCCGTGATCACCAGCTGGGGCAAGGGATTCTGGAACCTGCTGGCATTCACCACGCAGATGGCGGTGATCCTGGCGATGGGCTATGTGCTGGCCACCGCGCCGTTCACTGACCGCATGCTCGACCGCATCGTCGGCGCGGTGCACTCGCCGCGCACCGCGGTGATCGTCGCCACATTGGTGGGCGGCATTGGCAGCTACCTGAACTGGGGCTTCGGGCTGGTGATCGGCGGCATCATCGCCAGGAAGCTGGCGCTGAAGGTCCGTGGCGTGCATTACCCGCTGATCATCGCGGCCGCGTACAGCGGCTTCACCCTGTACGGGCTGGGCCTGTCGGCCAGCATCCCGGTGCTGATCTCCACCCCGGGCCACCCGATGGAAAAGCTGATGGGCGTGATCCCGCTGTCTGAAACCATCTTCTCCGCGCCGATGCTGTTGACCAGCCTGGCGGTGATCGTCACGCTGCCGCTGCTCAATGCCTGGCTGCATCCGCGCAACCCGGCCGATGTCGTGGAGATCCGCCGCGACCAGGAACCCGCGAAGGCCGAGACCGGCTCGGCCCACAGCATGGGTGGCGAGAACACCCTGGCGGCGCGCCTGAACAACAGCCGCATCCTGAGCCTGGCCATCGGCCTGTGCGGCATGGCCTACGCGGTCATCTACTTCACGCAGGGCGGCTCGCTCGACCTGAACCTGATCAACTTCCTGATCCTGTTCGCGGGCGTGCTGCTGCTGGGCACGCCGGTCAACTACGTGGCCAAGCTGAACGAAGGCATCAAGACCATTTCCGGCATCATCCTGCAGTATCCGTTCTATGCAGGCATCATGGCGATCATGGCCGGCTCGGGGCTGGTGGATACGATCTCGCGCGTGTTCGTGGATATCGCCACGCCGCAGACGCTGCCGTTCTGGGGGCTGCTCAGCTCGTTCGTGATCAACTTCTTCGCGCCTTCGGGCGGTGGCCACTGGATGATCCAGGGCCCGTTCATGGTCGATGCGGCCAAGGCCATCAACAGCTCGGTCAGCCAGACCTCGATGTCGGTGATGCTCGGCAATGCCTGGAACGACCTGGTGCAGCCGTTCTGGATACTGCCGGCGCTGGCGCTGTCCAAGCTGAACCTGAAGGACGTGATGGGCTACACCGTGATCATGATGTTCTGGGTGGGCCTGATCTACATTGCCGCGCTGCTGCTGTGGGGCGCGCAGATTGCCTGACTTTGACCCGCGGCCAGCGTGCCGCTGACAGGAGGACTGCCATGCCGTACCTGATCGAAACCGTCGACAAGCCCAATCACCAGCAGGTGCGCCAGGCCACCCGCGCCAGCCACCTGGAATACCTGGAAACCAACAAGGCGCTGCTGCTGGCCTGCGGCGCCAAGCTCAACGACGATGGCTCGGATGCCGGTGGCGGCGTCTATATCGTCGATGTCGACACCCGCGACGCGGCACAGCAATTCATCGACGCCGATCCGTTCACGCAGGCGGGCCTGTTCGCCGAGGTGCGCATCGTGCGCTGGCGCAAGGCCTATCTCGACGGCGTGCGCCATCTCTGACGAGGCAGCCCACGCTGCCTCCATCCCACCGTACCCCCAGACCAGGAGACCCCATGTTGTTCATGGCCGAAATGACCGTCAAGATTCCCGCATCGCTCGATCCGCAGCTGGTAGCGCAGCTCAAGGCCGACGAGAAAACCATGTCGCAGCGCCTGCAGCGCGAAGGCAAGTGGCGTCACCTGTGGCGCGTGGTGGGCCAGTACGCCAACGTCAGCATCTTCGATGTCGGCGACAATGACGAACTGCACACGCTGCTGACCGCGCTGCCGCTGTACCCGTACATGGAGATCAAGGTCACGCCGCTGGCGCAACACGGTTCGGCCATCGCGCCGAACTGAGCGCCCGCCACCCAGCCCCCTGATCCTGAGCCAAACGCCATGCCATACGCCGACCTCGCCAACGTCCGACTGCATTACCGCCTCGATGGCGCCGAGCACCTGCCAGTGCTGGTGCTGTCCAATTCGCTGGGGACCAGCTTCAGCATGTGGGAGCCGCAGGTGGCGGCCTTCAGCCAGCACTTCCGCGTGCTGCGCTATGACACGCGCGGCCATGGCGAGTCGTCGGTGCCGGCGGGTCCGTACAGCATCGCGCAACTCGGCGGCGACGTGATCGCGCTGCTCGATCACCTTGGCATTGGCGAGGCCAGTTTCTGCGGCTTGTCGATGGGAGGCATCACTGGCATGTGGCTGGCCCTGAACCATGGCCAGCGCCTGCAGAAGCTGGTGCTGTGCAATACCGCTGCCTATATCGGCCCGCCGGAGAACTGGACCAACCGCGCCGCGGCGGTCGAGCGCGACGGCGTGGCATCGATCGCGGCCGCGGTGGTCGAAAAATGGATCACCCCGCCGTACGCAGCAGCGCATCCGGGGCTGGTGGCATCGCTGCGCGCCATGCTCAGTGCCAGCCCGGCCGCGGGCTATGCGGCCAACTGCCTGGCCGTGCGCGATGCCGACCTGCGCGCGGAAATCGAAAAAATCGCCACGCCGACGCTGGTCATCGCCGGCTCGGGCGACCTGCCCACGCCGCCGCGCGATGGCGTGTTCCTGGCGCAGACGATCCCGGGCGCCCACTATGTCGAGCTGGAGGCCGCGCATATCTCCAACCTGGAGCAGGCCGAGGCGTTCAGCAAGGTGGTGCTGGATTTCCTGACGCGCTGAGACCCGAGGCCGGGAAAGGATCCCGGCCGCAGCCATGGGGTGCGGCTTTCATCACTCCTTGTGGTGCTTTATGATTCACCCCTGACCGATGCCACTGGCGCTCGGTGCGCTTGCCCTCGCTTCCCGACTTCAGAGGAATTGACAGGTCACCGGCGCGCGGGACAAGATGCGCACGGAATAGATGCGCCTTCGGGGAGACATGCCGGCAGTGATAGCCGCAACGCCCGAAAAGCCGCAAGAACATTGGGAAAATGGGGTCATGAAGCCATCCTTTCGTCAACTGGCGAGCGCGGTCACGCTCGCCGTCATGCTCTCAGGCTGTGCGTCAGCGCCCGATCACGGGGCCAGCCCGGCAGTCGCCGAGCAACCGCCGTCCGACCAGGCCATGAAGGCCTTGTCCGCCGAGGTCTTCACCTTCGCCTATCCGATGGTGCTGATGGACGTGACGCGCGAGCTGATGACGCTGCGCACACCGGTTAATACCTTCAGCCACAAGCGCAGCTTCCCGGACGCAAGCTTCACCGACGTGGTCAGCCCCAATGCCGACACCCTGTATTCGTCGGCCTGGCTCGACCTGTCCAGGGAGCCGGTCATCCTGTCGGTGCCCGATACGCAAGGGCGCTACTACCTGATGCCGCTGATGGATGCGTGGACCAATGTGTTCGCGTCGCCGGGCAAGCGCACCACCGGCACCCGCCGCGGCAACTTCGTCATCACCGGGCCTGACTGGCGCGGCACGCTGCCCAAGGGCATGCAGGAGATCCGCTCGCCCACGTCGATGGTCTGGCTGATCGGCCGCACGCAGGCCGATGGCAAGCAGGACTTCCCGGCGGTGCACCGGCTGCAGGACCAGTACCGGCTGACGCCGTTGTCAGCCTGGGGCGGCGGGCGGCGCGTGCCAGAGAAGGCTGCGCCGCGGCCCACGGCCATCGACACTGAAAGCTCGCCCGTGGAGCAGGTGGCGGCAATGGATGCACAGGCCTTCTTCACGCGCTTTGCCGCCTTGCTGCCGGCCAATCCGCCGGCGCCAGCCGATGCCGCCATGGTCGACAAGCTCCGCCGCATGGGCATCACCCCCGGGGTGCCGTTCAAGACCACGGTGATGGAGCCCTCCACCGCGCGCGCGGTGCAGGAGGGCGCCACCGCGGCGCTGGCGGCCATCGTGCAGGGTGCGCGCAAGGGCAATGCCGATGCCGGCAACGGCTGGGTCATGCATCGCGACCTGGGCACCTATGGCACCAGCTACGGCCGCCGCGCGGTGACCGCGTGGGTGGGCCTGGGCGCCAACCTGCCCGAAGACGCGATCTACGCCTCCACCCGCACGGATGCCAACGGCAAGCCGCTGCAGGGCGGGGCAAGCTATGTGCTGCATTTCGCCAAGGACCAGCTGCCGCCGGTGCGCGCGTTCTGGTCGCTGACGCTGTACAACGACCGGCAGGCGTTCATTCCCAATCCGATCCAGCGCTACGCCGTCGGCAGCCGCGACCGGCTGCGCTACAACCGCGACGGCTCGCTCGATATCTATATCCAGCACGAGCGCCCGGCCGGCGCCAAGGCAGCGAACTGGCTGCCGGCGCCGCCCGATGGCCTGAACATGATGCTGCGCGCGTACTGGCCGGAGCAGGTGCTGCTGGACGGCACCTGGATGCCGCCGGCGGTGATGCGGGTGAACTGACGGCGACGCCATCGGCAAGGCAAAGGCCGCATGCCCACGCAGGCATGCGGCCTTTGTCATGTGAGCCGGCTCAGTGCGCGTGCGTGGTGCAGGTCGTGCAGGCGCCGGAGGCGTGGGGCACGGCCGCGGCGGTGCCCGCTGCCGTCCCGGTGACGCGCTTCCAGGTGGTGGCCCCTCGCGCCGCCAACTGCTCGCGCAGTGCCCGCGCCGCGCTGACCATATTGGCCAGCGCTGCTTCGGTTTCTTCCCAGCCGCGCGTCTTCAGGCCGCAGTCCGGGTTGACCCACAGCCGCTGCGGCGGCACCACCTCGCAGGCGCGGTCCAGCAGCCGTTCCATGGCCTGCACCGACGGCACGCGCGGCGAGTGGATGTCGTAGACACCCGGCCCGATCTCGTTCGGGTAGTCGAAGTCGCCGAAGCCTTCCAGCAGTTCCATCGCCGAGCGCGAGGTCTCGATGGTGATCACGTCCGCGTCCATGGCCGCGATGGCGGGCAGGATGTCGTTGAACTCGGCATAGCACATATGGGTGTGGATCTGGGTCTGGTCCTGCACGCCGCTGGCCGACAGCCGGAAGGCCGTGACGGCCCAGTCCAGGTAGGCATCCCAGTCGGCGCGGCGCAGCGGCAAGCCTTCGCGCAGCGCGGGTTCGTCGATCTGGATCACGCGGATGCCGGCCTGCTCCAGGTCGCACACTTCGTCGCGGATGGCCAGGGCCAGCTGGCGCGCGGTGGTGGCACGCGGCTGGTCGTCGCGCACGAAGGACCACTGCAGCATGGTGATGGGGCCGGTGAGCATGCCCTTCATTGGCCGCTCGGTCAGCGATTGCGCATAGCGGGCGGTATCGACCGTCATCGGCTCGGGCCGGTACACATCACCGTAGATCACCGGCGGCTTGACGCAGCGCGAGCCATAGCTCTGCACCCAGCCGTTCTCGGTAAAGCCGTAGCCGCACAGCTGCTCGCCGAAGTACTCGACCATGTCGTTGCGCTCGGCTTCGCCGTGCACCAGCACGTCCAGCCCCAGTGCTTCCTGCTTGCGCACGGCCACCGCGATCTCGGCACGGATGCGTTCCAGGTATTCGAGCGCGCCGATCTCGCCGCGCTTGAAGGCGGCGCGGGTCTGGCGGATGGCGGCGGTCTGCGGGAACGAGCCGATCGTGGTGGTCGGCAACAGCGGCAGCTGCAGCGCCTGGCGCTGGCGCTCGATGCGCTCGGCAAAGGGGCTGGCGCGGTTGGCCATCCCGGCGCTCACGGCTGCCAGCCGCTGCTGCACACGCGGGTTGACCACCCGGCGCGAGGCGCGGCGCGAGGCCTGCGCGGCGTCGGATGCTGCCAGCGCTTCGGCGACGGCGGCGTCGCCTTCATTCAATGCGCGGGCCAGCACGGACAGCTCGTCGAGCTTTTCGGTGGCGAAGGCGAGCCACGACTTCAGCTCGGCATCGACGCGCACTTCATGCGCGAGCGACACCGGCACATGCAGCAGCGAGCACGACGGTGCCAGCCACAGGCGCTCGCCCAGCGCGGCCTGCACCGGGCGCAGCGTGTCCAGCACGCGGCGCAGGTCGGTGCGCCAGGTATTGCGGCCGTCGATCACGCCCAGCGACAGCACGGCGTGCGCGGGCAGCGCGGCCTGCCACGTTGCCAGCTGTTCCGGCGCCCGCACCAGGTCGATATGGAAGCCATCGACTGGCAGGGCGGCGGCGCGCTGCGCATGGTCGGCGGCGGTGTCGAAATAGGTGGCCAGCAGCAGCTTGGGGCCGGCGGCGCGCAATGCAGCGTAGGCGGTGTCGAAAGCGTCGAGCCAGGCCGGCTCCAGGTCCAGGCACAGCGCCGGCTCGTCGATCTGCACCCATTCGATGCCGCGCGCCTTGAGCTGGCCGAGGATGCGGCGATAGCCCTGCAGCAGTTGCGGCAGCAGCGTCAGGCGGTCAAAGCCCGCCACATGGCTCTTGGCGAGCCACAGGTAGGTGACCGGCCCGATCAGCACCGGGCGGGCGCGCAGGCCAAGCGCCAGCGCCTCATCGGCTTCCTCGAAGAACCATGCCGGGCCGCCTTCGAACGTGGTCTCGGCGTCCAGTTCCGGGACCAGGTAGTGGTAGTTGGTGTCGAACCACTTGGTCATTTCCATGGCCGGCTGCTCGCGGTTGCCGCGTGCCAGCTCGAAGTACTGCGTCAGCGTGAGCTGTGCCGGATCGAAGCCGAATCGGCGCGGCAGCGCGCCCAGCAGCGCGGTCAGGCTCAGCATCTGGTCGTAATAGGCAAAGTCGCCGGTGGCGACCGTGTCCAGGCCGTGGCCGGCCTGCAGCTGCCAGTGGCGGCGGCGCAGTTGCGCGGCCACGTCGCGCAGCTCGGCTTCGGTGCGATCGCCGCGCCAGAACGCTTCTTGCGCAAATTTCAGTTCGCGGCGTTCGCCGATGCGGGGAAAACCGAGGATATGGGTGCGTGCCATGGATGTTGCTCCGGAAGATGTCTGGCGCACAGTGTCGGTTTGCCCGTAAAATGAATCAAGCGACAAGTTTTAAACAACATATGAATGGATTTCATATCAAGATGGGCTGGCGGCACGTTGGGGGCACGGCATGATCGAAGTCCGCCATTTGCGTTCGCTGGTGGCGATTGCCGAGTCCGGCAAGCTGGCCACCGCGGCCGAGCGCGTGCATGTCAGCCAGTCAGCGCTGTCGCACCAGATCAAGGCGATCGAATCGCACTACGGGCTGCCGCTGTTCGACCGCACGCGCCAGGGGCTGCGCTTCACGCCGGCGGGCGAACGCCTGCTTGCGCTGGCGCGCGAGGTGCTGGCCGCGGTCAGCGCGGCCGACCGCGATATCGAACGCCTCAAGGGCGACACCCGCGGCGAGCTGCGCGTGGTGCTGGAATGCCATACCTGCTTCGACTGGCTGATGCCGGTGATGGATGAGTTCCGCCGCCGCTGGCCGGAAGTGGAGGTGGACCTGGTGGCGGGCTTTCACGCTGACCCGATCGCGCTGCTCAGTGACGGCCGCGCCGACATGGTGATCGGCTCGCAGCCGGCGGCCCGGCGCGGGCTGGAGGTGGCGCCGCTGTTCCGCTTCGAGATCCTGGCGGTTATCGCCAATGAGCACCGGCTGCGCAACAAGCGCCGCATCGAAGCCGGGGACCTGGCCGGCGAGACGCTGATTACTTATCCGGTGCCCGAGCAGCGCATCGACCTGATCCGCGAGGTGCTGGAGCCCGCGGGCATCCGCCTGGAACGGCGCACGGCGGAACTGACGGTTGCGGTGCTGCAGCTGGTAGCCAGCCGCCGCGGCGTGGCGGCGCTGCCCAACTGGGGCGTGAAGAACTACGTCGACCACGACTACGTGCTGGCCAAGCGCATCGGTGCCAGAGGGTTGTGGAGCGAGCTCTACGCCACGGTGCCGGCGGCGATGGCGCGCCGGCCCTACGTGGCGGACTTTGTCTCGATCGTGCGCGATACGTGCGCGGCGCAGCTCGATGGGATCGAGCTGCTGCCGCAGGCCGCGTAGCCCGCGCAGCGGCCGGTATCAGGCGGTCAGCGCGAGCTCGCTGCCGGTGCGGCGCGTGACGGCGCGCGGCGCCGGGTCGGCCACGGCATCGCTGTCCGGGTCATCCACGTCGGCAAACAGCAGTTCCACGTCGAAACCATTGTCGAGGCGGCGCAGGAACAGCCACAGCAGGCCGGCATCCTCCGCCGTCAGAGTGGCATGCAGCACGGGCTGCCGGGCGGCGTCGAAGCTGAGTTGCGCCGGCGCCAGGCCGGTACGGCGCGCATTGGCCAGCACCCATTCCATGGCGCCGAACAGGTCGGCGGTTTCAAGTCGCAGCGAGAGGCGCAGGGTAGGGAGGGTGGTGGCTGGCATGTGTCGTTTCCGGCAGGTCGTTCGATAGGTAAATTTACCAGCCGTTACGCAAAATTGGCTTCTCTATTTTCTCTTGTATGGCTTGTATTCGAGAATAAACATCCACATATGGCAGAATATATGGATGTTTTTTTTCTAGTTAGCTATGGCTATGGCACACCCGCCCAAACTCGACGACACCGACCGGCGCATCCTGCGTGAACTGCGGCGCGATGGCCGCCTGTCCAATGCGCGGCTGGCCGAGCAAGTCGGCCTGTCGGCCACGCCCTGCTGGAACCGCGTGCGCGCGCTGGAAGAAAGCGGGGTGATCGAAGGCTACGCTGCGCTGCTGAACCAGAAGGCGCTGGGGTTGCCCGATACCGTGCTGATCGAGGTCACGCTGGAGCGGCATGACGACGACATGCTGTACCGCTTCGGCAAGGCGCTGGCGGAACTGCCGGAAGTGATGGAGGCTTACCTGCTGACCGGGGACTATGACTACCTGATCAAGGTCGCCGTGGCGGGGACCCAGGGCTATGAGGAGTTCCTGCGGCACAAGCTCTACAAACTGCCTGGCCTGCGCCACAGCCGCTCGACCTTTGTGCTGCGCACGCTCAAGCGCGAGCCTTCAGTCGAGCCCTGATCACGCTGTCCTGAGCACTTCGGCGGTAGTATTGCGCAGCGCGCGCAAGGCTTCGTGGCATTGCTGGGGTGTGGTCGGGTGCACCAGCAGCGCCCAGCGGCCATGCTGCACGGCCTCACGCACCGGCGTGATCACCAGTTGGTGGTCCGGCCGTGCGGTCATCAGCCCTGCCAGCAGCATGCCGAACACCAGGCCCAGGAAGATGGACGCCCCGGCGGCGAGGCCCGGGCTGTCCATGACGGCCTCGACCTCCTGCCGATGCAGGATGCCGACAATGGCCAGCCCGATCACGGTGCCCAGCGCACCCATCATCAGGTGCGAGCGCACCGCGGTGCGCGCGATGGCGTCGTTCTCGGGCTCCAGCTTGCGGCCGAAGTGGGCCTCGTATGGATGCACCAGCCGCACTTGCCCGCGCCTGAGGTGGGCCTCATGGCAGACCCGTTCGGCGGCGTCGCTGGCTGCCGACTTGGTGTCGAACAGTGCGGCGATCTTGGTACTGGCTTGCTCAGCGTTCAAGGGATTACCGGTCATGGCCTGCTCCTGCTGGGGCCGGGGGCCGCCGTCAGGTGATGCGCAATGCGCTTCGGATGCCTGGGAACGGCTCCGGCGATGTCCTTGTAAACTGAGTCTACCGACTCGCTTTAAGCCGCTGCATAAGTGGATCGCGCGTACTGCTGTAGGACTTTGCCGACGGCCGTCCCGCCTCGCCACGGCGGGGAATCCGAGCGCGAAGGCGCAATTCCGCTCATAATGTCGGCGGTGCCGGGCCGCGCCCCCGCCTTTTGACCAAGAATTCCGGTATGAATGACACAGAAATTGAGCTGATCGACTCGGCGCGCCTGCCGACGCGATTCGGCGACTTTACGGCGCACGCCTTCAAGGGCGCCGATTCAGGCATCGAACACCTGGCCCTCAGCGTGGGCGATGTGACGGGCGATGACGTCCTGATCCGTATGCATTCCGAATGCCTGACCGGGGACGTGTTCGGTTCCTGCCGGTGCGACTGCGGCCCGCAGCTCGAGCTCGCGATGGAAAAGATCGCCGCCGAAGGCCGCGGCATCCTGCTGTACCTGCGCGGACACGAAGGCCGCGGCATTGGCCTGGCCGAGAAGATCCGCGCCTACCGCCTGCAAGACGGCGGGCTCGACACGGTCGACGCCAACCTGGCCCTGGGCCAGGCGATCGACGCGCGCAACTACGCCTTTGCCGCCGACCTGCTGCACCAGTGGGGCGTCAAGTCGGTGCGCCTGATGAGCAACAATCCGCTCAAGGCCGCCGCGCTTGAGAAGGCTGGCATCACTGTCACCGAGCAACTGCGCCACATCGTGCCATCCAACGCCGAGAACGAGAAGTACCTGGCCACCAAGCGCACGCGCATGGGGCACCTGCTTGACTGATCGCGGTTGAGCACTTAAGGCAGCCGCCGCGCTGCCTGGACCGGCCCGCTGCCAGGAATCCTGGAGCGGGCCTTTTCTTTTGCCCGGCGATAGCCCGTCGAACCGTATTTACCCTTGGTTAGTTGCTGATGGAAACTATTGCCAATAGAATCTATTGGCCGCCTGATCACCGCGTTCCCATGTCCAACACTGCCAGCACCACGGATTCCATCCTGGAATTCATGTCGTTCCGCCTGAACCGCCTCTGTGAAATGACCAAGAGCTCTGCCTCGGGCTTTTACGAGCGCGAGTTCGGCATCGGCCTGCGGGAGTTGCGTGTGCTGCGCTTTGCCGGGCTGGAGCCGGGCCTCACGCTGACGCGCCTGATCGAGCTAGTGCTGCTGGAGAAAACGGTGACTTCCAAGCTGGTCACCGCGCTGGCAAAGCGGGGCCTGCTGCGCCGTGAGGTCGGCGAGGCCGATGCCAGGCAGTTGAACCTCTACCTGACAGCGGCGGGCGAAGCACTTGTCGCGCAGACGTACCAGCGCGGCGACGTGCTGGAGAAGATGTTCCTCTCGGTGCTGACGGAAGCGGAAGTGCAGACGCTGGACCGCTGCATCGACAAGCTGACCGCGGCCCTGATCGAGCACCAGCAGAGCGCGGATGCGCAGGCGGGCTAGCCCGCGGGCGGCAATCCCTCAATCAAAACAAAGCAAGGAGACAGCATGTCGTTGAAGACCTATCCGGAATCCTCGCGTCCCTGGCGCCGCCTGGCATGCATGGCGCTGTGCGCGGCCAGTCTGCCGGCCTGGAGCCAGAGCGCCGGCAGCACCGCCGGGAGTGCGGCCGCCCCGGCAGCCGCGGCGCCGACCCTGGTCGCCGCGCTGGAAAGCGACCCGAACCGCCTGGGCTGGATGCAGGGCTTCCCGCCGCCGCCGGACCGGCTGATCACGCATACGCCGGGCGCCGACAGGTTTCCGCGCAATCGCTGGCTGTTCTCGCATATCCGTGAACTGGTGCCGACCGCGTCTGTCTGGCGCGGCGCCGGCC
>NZ_KB903075.1:28714-267402 GCF_000379565.1 Cupriavidus sp. UYPR2.512
CCGCACGCGAGAAAAAGATTATAACCCAGTTTTTATTTTTGGGAAGCCCCTTCGCAACTTTTTTGCGATCTTTCTTTGGAAGGGGCGCAGCAGATGCCCGCCGGCGAGGATCGCCTGTGGCGTTTTCCTATAATGACAGACCCAAGAAGTGATCCGGAACATGAACAAGGCATTTGTCAAAGAGTCGTCCGGCGACGAGGACGACGATCTCCCCGAAGGCGCAACGCCGCTACCTCCCGGCACCAAGAACTACATCACCGCCGAAGGCTACAACCGCCTGCGTAATGAGCTGATGCAGCTGATCGACGTCGACCGGCCCGATGTGGTGCAGATCGTGTCGTGGGCGGCCTCCAATGGCGACCGCTCGGAGAATGGCGACTATCTCTACGGCAAGAAGCGCCTGCGCGAAATCGACCGCCGCATCCGCTTCCTGACGCGCCGCCTCGACAAGGCGGAAGTGGTCGACGCGTCCCTGCAGGGCGACAACGACCAGATCTTCTTCGGCGCCACCGTCACCTACGCCAATCGCGCCGGCGAAGAAACCACCATCACCATCGTCGGCATGGATGAAGTCGACCTGGACAGCAACCACGTGAGCTGGATCTCGCCGATCGCCAAGGCGCTGATCAAGGCGCGCGAGGGCGACACCGTGGCATTGCGCACGCCGGCCGGGGTCGAGCAGATCGATATCCTGGAAGTCCGCTACCCGTCGGGGAAACAATAGCCTGGAGGCCGTTTCAGGGCGGCCCTGGCTAGGCGTGCCGCCGCAGACAGTACAAGAGTACGGCCGTCCTGAGACGGCCTCCTAGCCGTCGTTGCGGTCGCGGAAGATGCGGATGACGTCGGGGTTGCGGCGCAGCCCGCGCATCACGTTGGCCAGGTGCAGGCGGTTCTGCACCTGGATGATGAACTGCATATAGGTGGCTTCCTGGTGGCCGGCGTCCTGCTGCTCCATGGCCACGTGCGCCACGTTGGCATCGGCGGCGGTCAGGTCCGCCGCCACGCGCGCGACGATGCCCTTGACGTTGCGCACCATCACCTTGATCGACACATCGAAGGCGCGCGTGGTCTTCTTGGCCCACATCACGTCGATCCAGTGCTCCGGATCCTTGCTGTGCAGGCGCTTGGCGATCTTGCAGTCCTGCACATGGATCTGCAGCCCTTCACCCTTGCCCAGGTAGCCGACGATCGAATCGCCCGGGATCGGGCGGCAGCACGCCGAGAAGATCATCGACATGCCTTCGTCGCCGGTGATCGGCACCGCGGGCGCTTCCTCGCCGGCAAAGGTCTGCACCGCCGCCAGCAGCGCGCTGTCGACATCGCCGGACAGTTCCTGCAGCAGGATCTCCATGCGCTTGGCGACCACCGCCGGCACGCGCCGGCCCAATGCCAGGTCGGCAAAGATGTCTTCGCGCTGCTTGTTGCCGGTCCACTGGACCATGCGGTCCCACACCGACTGCGGCACCGCCTTGAGCTCGAAGCCGAGCTGGCGCGCCGATTGTTCCAGCAGGCGCTCGCCGAGCTGGATGGCTTCGTCGAGCTTGGTGGTCTTCAGGTAGTGGCGGATCGCCGCGCGCGCCTTGCCGGTGCGCACGAACGACAGCCACGCGGGATTGGGCTTGGAGTACGGCGCCGTCACCACCTCGACGATATCGCCGCTCTTGAGCTCGGTGCGCAGCGGCAGCAGCTCGTTGTTGATCTTGACCGCCACGCACTGGTTGCCCAGGTCGCTGTGCACCGCGTAGGCAAAGTCCAGCGCGGTGGCGCCGCGCGGCAGCGCGCGGATATGGCCCTTGGGCGTGAACACGTAGACCGCATCCGGGAACAGGTCGATCTTGACGTGTTCCAGGAATTCCTGCGAATCGCCGGTCTGGCTCTGGATGTCCAGCAGCGACTGCAGCCACTGGTGCGCCTGCTGCTGGATATCGTTGGCCTGGTCGGCCTGGTGCTTGTACATCCAGTGCGCGGCCACGCCCGCCTCGGCGATCTGGTGCATGTCGCGCGTGCGGATCTGGAACTCCACCGGCGTGCCGAACGGTCCCACCAGCGTGGTGTGCAGCGACTGGTAGCCGTTGATCTTGGGGATGGCGATGTAGTCCTTGAACTTGCCGGGCATGGGCTTGTACAGCCCGTGCAGCGCGCCCATCGCCATGTAGCAGTGCATCTGCGTTTCCACCACCACGCGGAAACCATATACGTCCAGCACCTGCGAGAACGACAGCTGCTTGTCGTGCATCTTGCGGTAGATGCTGTAGAGCGTTTTCTCGCGCCCGGACAGTTCGGCCACGATGCCGGCGTCGGCCAGTCCCTTCTGCGCGGCTTCCAGGATACGCTTGACCACCTCGCGGCGGTTGCCGCGCGCGGCCTTGACGGCTTTCTCGAGCGTGGCGTAGCGGAACGGCGAGCCGACCTTGAAGGACAGCTCCTGCAGCTCGCGGTAGATCGTGTTGAGACCGAGACGGTGCGCGATCGGCGCATAGATCTCCATGGTCTCCAGCGCGATGCGGCGGCGCTTCTCCGGCGGCACGAAGTCGAGCGTGCGCATGTTGTGCGTACGGTCGGCCAGCTTCACCAGGATCACGCGCACGTCGCGCGCCATCGCCAGCAGCATCTTGCGGAAGCTTTCCGCCTGCGCCTGCTCGCGGCTCTGGAATTCAAGTTTGTCCAGCTTGGTCAGGCCATCGACCAGTTCAGCGACCTTGGGGCCGAATTTCTCGGCCAGCTCGCTCTTGGTGATGCCCTGGTCTTCCATCACGTCGTGCAGCAGCGCCGCCATGATGGACTGCACATCCAGCTTCCAGTCCGCGCACAGCTCGGCCACCGCCACCGGATGGGTGATGTAGGGCTCACCGCTCTGGCGGTACTGGCCCAGGTGGGCTTCATCGGAAAACTGGAAGGCCTCGCGCACGCGCGCCAGGTCGGGCGCTTTCAGGTACGCGAGTTTCTCCATCAGCCGGGTGATGGAGATGACCTGCTGGCGCGGCGGTACCGCTGGCTGTGAGGTCGGGCCGAAGAAGTGCCGGTATGACTGCGCCAGCACTGCGTCGATAAACAGGCTGTCAGCCGCCGGCGCCACATCCTGCAGCGCGGCCAGCTCGTCCTGCAGCGCCGCGCCCCTGGCCTTGCCCGGCGCCAGCGCGGGCGCGACGGCACGTTCGCCGACGACATCGTCGCCGAGCGGATCGGGAAGATTGGGAGCGCCGGTGCGCGCGTTCACGGAGGACTGGCCCGGAATGGTGCGCTTACGCGCCGTAGGCGGAGCCGCATCGCCAAGCGCCGGCGCCACGGCAGTCGGCGACGGCTGGGAGGGAGGCTTGGAGGGCGAATGCGGCGAAGGCATGGCGGCGGCCCCTGGAATCCGGCTGGATACGTGCTGGCACGATGCGAGGATAAGCCATGGGCCGCCTGACCAATCAGGTCGGGACCTTCTTCAGCATCTCGATGCCGACCTGGCCCGACGCGATCTCGCGCAGTGCCACCACGGTCGGCTTGTCCTTTGCTTCGACTTTGGGCGTGTGGCCCTGCACCAGCTGACGGGCACGATACGTGGCCGCCAGCGCGAGCTCGAAACGATTCGGAATGTGTTTCAGACAATCTTCGACGGTAATACGCGCCATATCAAATCCACCTTGGGACAAAACCTTACGTTGGGTTGCTATTTTACAGCACGCGGCGGAAAACGCCGGCGGCGCCCCGCGCGGCTGTCATCGGCATGCATCGGCTCAGTGGATGCCCAGCTCGATAAACAGCTCCGTATGCCGCGCTTTCTGCGAGGAAAACCGCAGCCGCGTGGCGCTGATCACATTGCGCAGCTGCTCCAAAGCATCGTCGAAGACCTCGTTGATGATGACGTAGTCCGACTCCGACGCGTGGGCCATTTCACTGCCCGCCGCCAGCAGCCGGCGCACGATCACATTGGGCTCGTCCTGGCCGCGCTTTTTGAGGCGATCTTCCAGCGCGGTCAGCGACGGCGGCAGGATGAAGATCTCCATCGCGTTGGAAAAGCGCTGGTGCACCTGTTGCGCGCCCTGCCAGTCGATCTCGAGCAGCACGTCGTTGCCCTGCGCCATCTGCTGCTCGATCCACACGCGCGAGGTCGCGTAGTAGTTGCCATGGACCTCGGCCCATTCCAGGAAGTCGCCGCGGTCGCGCGCAGCGCGGAACGCGTCGACCGTGACAAAGTGGTATTCGCGCCCGTCCTGCTCGCCCGGGCGCGGTGCGCGCGTGGTGTGCGAGATCGACAGGCGGATGGCCGGGTCCTGCGCCAGCAGCGCGTTGACCAGCGTCGATTTGCCGGCTCCGGACGGCGCCACCACCATGAAGAGGTTGCCGGGGTAGACGGTATCGATGGCCGTGTGAGGCGCAGATTGAGACGTTGGGCTCATGATGATTCTTCGGTGATTCCTGGGGCTGTCTTTATTCGAGATTCTGGACCTGCTCGCGCATCTGCTCGATCAGCAGCTTGAGCTCCATCGAGGCGTCGGCCAGTTCCTTGGCGGCGGCCTTGGAGCCAAGCGTGTTGGCCTCGCGGTTGAGCTCCTGCATCATGAAATCCAGGCGCTTGCCGGCCTGGCCGCCCTTCTTCAGGATATGACGGGTTTCATTCAGGTGCGCCTGCAGCCGCGACAGCTCTTCGGCGATGTCGATGCGGATGCCGTAGACGGTGGCTTCCTGGCGGATGCGCTCGGCGATCTCGTCGCGGCTCATCGACGGCATGCCGGTGGGCGCGGCCAGGTTGAAGGCCTCCTGCAGGCGCTCGGTCAGCTTGTCCTGGTGATGGGCGATCAGCTGCGGGATGGTCGGCGTCAGGCGCTCGACGATCGCCAGCATGGCGTCGATGCGCTCCACCAGCGTCGCCTTGAGCGCGTCGCCTTCGCGGCGGCGGGCTTCCAGCAGCTGGTCCAGCGCCTCGCGCGCGGCGCCCAGCACCGCCTCGCGCAGTGCTTCCTGCGACAGTTCCGGCTCGACCAGCACGCCCGGCCAGCGCAGGATCTCGCCCATGCGCAGGGTTCCGGCGCTGGCGAAGGTGGCGGCGACGGTGGTTTCCAGCGCGCGGATCTGCGCCAGCAGCCCTTCGTTGAGGGCCAGGGTGGCGCCGCCGGCGTCGGTGCGCTGCAGGTTGATGCGGCACTCGAGCTTGCCGCGCGACAGCTCGGCCATCAGCATCTCGCGCAGGGCCGGCTCGAAGGCGCGGCACTCTTCCGGGGCCCGGAACAACAGGTCGAGGAAACGCGAATTGACAGTGCGGAATTCCACCGAAACGGACGCGGAGCGCCCGCTGGGCTCGCCTTGCGCGTTGGTCAATGGCGCCTGGCGCGTCGCCAGGCCATAGCCTGTCATGCTGTGGATCATTGGATGTTCTCGTGAATGGCGGCGGCCCCGGGCTCCTGGCGGCCCGCGCACGCCCGCCTCGAGCGCCCCGCACGGGAGCCCGGGGACGCTCTCAATACGTTGAAAGGAGGGCAACAATGCCCTTATTTGTGTTCTTTACAAGTGACCGATTAGCCCGGACAATCCGGAGGCAAATCAGGTCCCTATTCCCATGACAGAGCTAAAGGGCACGACACAACCGAAGAGTGCACCGCTGCCCGTCGGCACGCTGTTGTCCAACTATCGTATTGTAAAGAAGTTGGCCAGCGGGGGGTTCAGTTTCGTCTACCTGGCCACGGACGATACCGGCGCACCGGTTGCCATCAAGGAATACCTGCCGGCGTCGCTGGCGCGGCGCAACCCGGGCGAACTCATCCCCGTGGTGCCCGAGGAAAACGCCGCCGCGTTCCGGCTGGGCCTGAAATACTTCTTTGAAGAGGGCCGCTCGCTGGCCCGCATCTCCCATCCCAGCGTAGTGCGCGTAGTGAATTTCTTTCGCGAGAATTCCACCGTCTATATGGTGATGAACTACGAG
Source organism: Cupriavidus sp. UYPR2.512 (assembly GCF_000379565.1). Classification (NCBI taxonomy): domain Bacteria; kingdom Pseudomonadati; phylum Pseudomonadota; class Betaproteobacteria; order Burkholderiales; family Burkholderiaceae; genus Cupriavidus; species Cupriavidus sp. UYPR2.512. The sequence goes on from NZ_KB903075.1 coordinate 34,620, forward strand.
CTGGGCAAGACGCTGCAGGAGCACGTGCTGGCCGCCCGGCAGCAAGGCGGCCCCAAGGTGCTGCGCGAGCATTTCATGCGCAAGGTCTTCCACGACCTGATGAGCGGCCTGCGCGAGGTCCATATCCACAAGCTGCTGCACCTGGACATCAAGCCCGGCAACATCTACCTGCGCGAGGACGAATCCCCGATCCTGCTGGATTTTGGCGCCGCGCGGCAGACCCTGACGATGGAAGCGGCCCGCTTCCAGCCGATGTACACCCCCGGCTTTGCCGCGCCCGAGCTCTATGGCAAGCATTCCGACCTGGGCCCGTGGACCGATGTCTACAGCCTGGGCGCCACGCTCTATGCCTGCATGGCCGGCATGCCGCCGCAGGAAGCCAACCAGCGCGAAAAGGAAGACCGCATGGGCGAAGCCCTGACGCGGCTGCGCAACAGCTACACCAACGGGCTGGTGGACCTGGTCGAATGGTGCCTGCGGCTGACGCCGGCCGAGCGCCCGCAGAGCGTGTTCCGGCTGCAAAAGGAGTTGCGCGAGCAGACCAACGCCCTGGGCGAGCAGGCGCTGGCGCCGCAGACGCAAGCCCCGGCCCTGGCGCCGGCGGAGCGGCCCGCGGTAACCTCGCGCTTCCTGACCCTGCTGCGCCGGCGTGACGAATCCATCCCCGGCGCAGGCATCGACTGAATCACAAATCTGGCGCCCCGGTTGCGGCCAGTCCACTGAATTCCCTGAAAGCCAACATGCGATTCTCTGTCTACCAGGAAAGCAGGAAAGGCGGCCGCCGCGTCAACCAGGACCGCATGGGCTATTGCTTCACGCGCGACGCGCTGCTGATGGTGCTGGCCGACGGCCTGGGCGGCCATGCGCACGGCGAAGTCGCCGCGCAGCAGGCGCTGCAGACGCTGGCGCGCCAGTTCCAGGTGCAGGCGCGGCCCACGGTGCGCAACCCGGCCGAGTTCCTGCAGGACACCATCATGCTGGCCCACCGCGAGATCCACCGCTATGCCGAAGCCAACCAGATGGCGGACGTGCCGCGCACCACGGTGGTGTGCTGCCTGGTGCAGCAGGGCCAGATCTACTGGGCCCATGCCGGCGACTCGCGCTATTACCTGCTGCGCAAGGGCCGGCTGCTGACGCGCACGCGCGACCACTCCAAGATCGAGAACCTGCTGCAGCAGGAGCGCGTGCTGCCGATGCACGTGGCCAACCACCCGGAACGCAACAAGCTCTACAACTGCCTGGGCTCGCCCAACCTGCCGCTGATCGACCTGGGCGGCCCGGTGCGGCTGGAGCCGGGCGACGTGGCCCTGCTCTGCTCCGACGGCCTGTGGGGCGCGCTGGAAGAGCCCGCGCTGGTGGACAAGCTGTCGCGCCTGTCGGTGGTGCAGGCGGTGCCGGCGCTGATCGAGCAGGCGCTGCAGAACGCCGGCGAAGGTGCCGATAACACCACCGGCATCGCCATGATGTGGGAACTGGACAGCAACGCGGCGGGACAGGATTCGGTCATGACCGACACCCTGCCGCTGAACGCCTTCACCACCTCGATCCTGGAGCGCACCGGCTCTGACAGCGACCTGCTGTCAGAAGAGGAGATCGAGCGCTCGATCGCCGAGATCCGTGCCGCCATCGACAAGACCAGCAACCTGATGCGGTAATGCCCGTCCCCGCGCACGCCGGGACCGGGTGAGAAGCGCACAAGGGCTGGCGGCGTTAGAATCACGGTCTCTCCCCGATTCGGACAAACCATCCCATGCGACCCAGCGGCCGCGCAGCCGATGCGCTGCGTTCCATCAGCCTTACCCGCCACTACACCCGCCATGCCGAAGGCTCTGTCCTGTGTGCCTTTGGCGATACCAAGGTGCTATGCACGGCCAGCGTGCTGGCCAAGGTGCCGCCGCACAAGAAGGGTAGCGGCGAAGGCTGGGTCACGGCTGAATACGGCATGCTGCCGCGCGCCACGCACACCCGCTCGGACCGCGAAGCCGCGCGCGGCAAGCAGACCGGCCGCACCCAGGAAATCCAGCGCCTGATCGGCCGCGCCATGCGCTCGGTGTTCGACCTGGCGGCGCTGGGCGAATACACCATCCACCTGGACTGCGACGTGCTGCAGGCCGACGGCGGCACCCGCACCGCGGCCATCACCGGCGCCTTCGTCGCCGCTCATGACGCGGTTTCGACCATGCTGCGCGACGGCCTGATCGCCGCCAGCCCGATCCGCGACCATGTTGCCGCGGTCTCGGTCGGCATGGTCGACGGCGTGCCGGTGCTGGACCTGGACTACGCCGAGGACAGCAGCTGCGACACCGACATGAACGTGGTCATGACCGGCAGCGGCGGCTTTGTCGAGGTGCAGGGCACCGCCGAAGGCGCGCCCTTCAGCCGCGCCGACCTGGACGCCATGACGCGCCTGGCCGAAGCCGGCATCGCCCGCCTGGTGCAGCACCAGCGCGAAGCGCTCGGCCTGGCCTGAGAAGCGGGGTCCGCGATGCAACGGCTGGTACTGGCTTCCAACAACGCCGGCAAGCTGCTCGAATTCGGCGCGCTGCTGGCCCCGCTCGGCTTTGACGTGGTGCCCCAGGGCGAACTGGGCATTCCTGAGGCCGAAGAGCCCTTTGCCACCTTCGTCGAGAACGCGCTGGCCAAGGCCCGCCACGCCAGCCGGCTGGCCGGGCTGCCCGCGCTGGCGGACGACTCCGGCATCTGCGTGCAGGCGCTGGACGGCGCGCCCGGCGTCTATTCCGCGCGCTATGCGCAGATGGCCGGGCAGGCCAGGTCGGATGCCGCCAACAATGCGCACCTGGTCTCGCAACTGGCCGGCAAGCTGAACCGCCACGCGCACTACTACTGCGTGCTGGTGTTCGTGCGCCACGCCGAAGACCCCTGCCCGATCATTGCCGAAGGCCTCTGGCACGGCGAGGTCGTCGACGCGCCGCGCGGCGCGGGCGGCTTTGGCTACGACCCGCACTTCCTGCTGCCGGGCCTGGGCAAGACCGCCGCCGAACTGTCGCCCGAAGAGAAGAACACGGTCAGCCACCGGGCGCAGGCGCTGCGCGCGCTGGTGGCACGGCTGCAGGCCGAGGCCGCCGAAGCCACTAAAGCCACCACCCGATGATCCCGATCGTACCGGCCTCCGCGTCCGTGCCCATGGACAGCAAGCAGCTCTGGCTCAAGCCCGGGCAGATCAGCCTGCCCGGCTCGCCGCCGCTGTCGCTGTACGTGCATATCCCCTGGTGCGTGCGCAAGTGCCCGTATTGCGATTTCAACTCGCACGCCGCACCCGGCGCCGACAACCACGAGATCCCGGAAGACATCTACCTGGACGCGCTGCGCGCGGACCTGGAGCAATCGCTGCCGCTGGTCTGGGGCCGCCCGGTGCATACGGTCTTTATCGGCGGCGGCACGCCCAGCCTGCTGTCGGCAGCAGGCATGGACCGGCTGCTGTCGGATATCCGCGCGCTGCTGCCGCTGGATGCCGACGCCGAGATCACGATGGAGGCCAACCCCGGCACCTTCGAGGCCGACAAGTTCGCCAGCTACCGCGCCAGCGGCATCAACCGGCTGTCAATCGGCATCCAGAGCTTCAACGACCGGCACCTGCAGGCGCTCGGCCGCATCCACGGCGGTGCCGAAGCGCGCAAGGCGATCGACATCGCCCAGGCCAGCTTCGACAACATCAACCTGGACCTGATGTACGCCCTGCCCGGCCAGACGCTGGACGAATGCCGGCAGGATGTGGAAGCCGCGCTGTCATACGGCACCACGCACCTGTCGCTGTACCACCTGACGCTGGAGCCCAACACGCTGTTCGCCAGGTTCCCGCCCGCGCTGCCGGACGACGACAGCGCGTACGAGATGCAGGACTGGATTGAAGCGCGCACGGCCGAGGCCGGCTACCGGCACTACGAAACTTCGGCGTATGCCAAGCCGCATCGCGAGGCGCGCCACAACCTGAACTACTGGCGCTTCGGCGACTACCTCGGCATCGGCGCCGGCGCGCACGGCAAGCTCTCGTTCCCGCATCGGATACTGCGCCAGATGCGGCACAAGCATCCGGCCACCTACATGGAGCGGGCGCTGGCCGGCAATGCCGTGCAGGAAGCGCGCGATGTCGGCGCCGACGAGCTGCCGTTCGAGTTCATGCTCAACGCCCTGCGCCTGACCGGCGGCGTGCCGGCATCGAGCTTCCACGACTACACCGGGCTGCCGCTGCATACCATCAGCAAGCAGCTGGCCGAAGCGGAAAAGAAAGGGCTGCTGGAAGCGGACCTGACCACCATCCGCCCCACCGAGCTGGGCCGGCGCTTCCTCAACGACCTGCAGGAGATGTTCCTGAAGGACTGAGCGCCGCCGTGCACCGGCACAAAAAAAGGGCCACGCATCGCGTGGCCCCTTTACATGCTGGCAAACGTCAGGCTGGCCTATCAGTACGGCGTTGCCATGTCGTTGGCCACGCGCGCCCGCATGCCCACCTGCAGGTTGCCCAGGCTTGACTGGGTCACCGTGGCCATGCGGCCATCATCCAGGCGCACGTTGACGCGGTACACGGTCTGCGTATTGCTGCCCGCGCGCTTCTCGATCTGGTTGCCGGCCACGGCGCCGACCACGGCCCCGCCGATGGTCGCCGCGGTCTGCCCGCGCCCGCCGCCGATCTGGTGGCCCAGCAGGCCGCCGGCCGCACCGCCGATCACGGTGCCAAGCAGGCCCGAGCTGTTTTGCGTGTTGGTGATCGGTTCAATCGATTCCACACGGCCGTAGTACACCGTGCCAGCCGGGGCTTGCGAGGTGTTGGGAGTCTGGTACCCCGGAGGCGGGGCGTTATAGCCGGTGTTGTAGCCGCTGTCATACGGCGCGGCACAACCGGCCAGCACAGCCGCTGCGGCCACCGGAATAATCAGCCATTTCTTGCTATGGATTCGCATTTTGAGTTCTCCTCTGTTGCCAGGCAAAAGCCGGGGATGCGGTACACACCGCGCCATCCGGCCCGACAATATGAGCGATGCCGGCATGTGAAGGTTCCGTAATGTCAGACAGACGCTGACATCCGCGGCAGTGGATGTGGCAGGAAGTTTACGCGCGCTTGCGTGCCACAACACAAGACCACCATCGATCCACGCGAGCCTTGTATAATGCGCGGCCTGACCGTCAGGTCTGCAGGCGGCAGCGCGCGGGGCCCATGCCCTTTCGCGCTACAATGCCCGCACTTTCCAGGAAGCGTGGCCGAGTGGTTTAAGGCAGCAGTCTTGAAAACTGCCGATGGGGTGACCCATCCGTGAGTTCGAATCTCACCGCTTCCGCCAGACAAAGCAAACGGCCCGCGCCAGTGACTGGTGCGGGCCGTTTTCATTCGGCATCGCCGTGCAGGTCTTGCGTCAGCAGGCGGTACGCCTCGGCTTCTGAAATCTTAAGCCGGTACTTACACGACAGCACGCGCGCCAGGCCGTGCGCCGCGCCCGGCGGGCTATGCCGCAGCTGCACGCGGTACGCCTCCACTTCATAGCGCAGGCGCCAGCGCCGGCTGGCCAGGTAAAGCACGCCCATCAGGCCCCAGCTGCGCCAGAACTGGCGCACATGCACCTTCTCATGCTCGATCAGCGCCTGGCTGGCGCCGGGGCGCAGCAGGATCAGCGGACCGGGCGTGAAGCCGTCAAACCCGCGCGGGACCAGCCAGCGGGTTTCGACGACCAGGCACAGGGGCGAGCGGCAATAGCGGAGCATGCACCTAGCATAGCGCGGACGCCGCCCTGCTGCAGCCTGGTGCGGTCCTCAGGCCGCCACGCGCAGCGGCGCTGCCGCGCTGGCGGCCAGCGCCCCGGCCTGCCCGCGCGAACGCCCCGAACTCAGGTACCCGGCGATCGATTCCTGCGTGACCTCGCCCAGGTAGGCGCCGTCCGCACCCATCACCGGCAGCCAGCTGGTGTTGTGCTGGTACATGCGCGACAGCACGATGCGCAGGTGCTCGTCGAAGGCCGCGGTGACGGCGAACGGGCGCATCACGTCGCAGCACTGGCCCTGGCCCGAGCGCGCATCGCGGCGCGTGACGTAGCCCAGCGCGACCTGCGCGTCGTCAACCACCGGCAGGTGCCGCACGTCGGCATCGTCCATCACGGCCAGCGCCTCGGCCAGCGGCATGTCGGGGCGGCAGCTCGGCGGCATGGTGGCGGCGTCGCCGGCGCGCACCAGCAGCAGGCGCTTGAGGGTATTGTCATGGCCGACGAAGGCCTGCACGAACTCATCGGCCGGATGTGCCAGCAGTGCGTCGGGGTGGTCGAACTGCACCAGCTTGCCGCGGCGGAACACCGCCACCTTGTCGGCCAGCTTGATCGCCTCATCGATGTCGTGCGAGACCATGATCACGGTCTTGCCGAGCTGGCGCTGCATCTGCAGGAATTCGTTCTGGATGCTCTCGCGGTTGATCGGGTCGACCGCGCCGAAGGGCTCGTCCATCAGCAGCAGCGGCGCGTCGGCCGCCAGCGCGCGGATCACGCCGATGCGCTGCTGCTGGCCCCCGGACAGCTCGCGCGGATAGCGCGACAGCAGCCGGTTGGGATCGAGCTGCACCATCGCCATCAGTTCACGCGCGCGCTCGCGGCACTGCTTCTTGTCCCAGCCGAGCATGCGCGGCACCACCATGATGTTCTCTTCGATGGTCATGTTGGGGAACAGGCCGATCTGCTGGATCACATAGCCGATCTTGCGGCGCAGGGTCACGCCATCAAGGCCGCGCGTGTCCTCGCCCTCGATGCGCACCGTGCCCGAGGTCGGCTCGATCAGCCGGTTGATCATCTTCAGCGTGGTGGTCTTGCCGCAGCCCGAGGGGCCGAGGAAGACGCAGATCTCGCCGCGCGGCACCGTCAGCGACACGGCGTCGACGGCGCGCGTTTCAGTGCCGTCTTTCTGCGGGAAGGACTTGGTGAGTTGGTCGAGTTCGATCATAGCCGGATTCCTTTTGGCGTCAGCGCCCGCTGCAGCCACTGCAGGAAGGCGTCCGCCACGATGGCGAGCAGGCTGACCAGGACCGCGCCCACGGCCAGCTTGCTCATGTTGCTCTGGCTGATCGCCTGCAGGATCAGCACCCCAAGGCCACCCGCGCCGATGATGGCGGCAATGGTGGCAACCCCGATATTCATCACCACGGCGGTACGCACCCCGCCAAGGATCACCGGCACCGCCAGCGGCAGGTCCACCAGCCGCATCCGTTGCCAGGTGGTCATGCCGATGCCGCGGCCCGCTTCCTGGATGCCGGGGTCGACATTGGCCAGCGCGGTGTAGGTGTTGCGCATGATCGGCAGCAGCGAGTAGAGGAACACCGCCGTCACCGCGGGCACGTAGCCCAGCGCATGGCCGAAGCGCGCAAAGACCGGGATCATCAGCCCGAACAGCGCGATCGACGGCAACGTCAGCACGATCGTGGCCAGCGCCAGCAGCGGCGTGGCCAGCGCCCGGAAGCGCGTGATCACGATGCCCAGCGGCACCCCGATCAGGATCGCCAGCCCCACGGCCGAGCCCACCAGCGCCAGGTGCTCGCCGGTCATCTTCAGCAGCGTGGGCCAGCTGTGCTGCAGGTAAGAGAACAAGTCCATGCGGCCCTCCTCAGATCAGTCCGTGGCTGCGCAGGAAGTCCTCCGCGACCTTGTCCACCGGCTGCTGGCCGATGTCCACCTTGTAGTTCATGTCGGTCATGCTCTCGTTGTCGAGCTTGGCCGCCAGCGCGTTGAGCAGGCCCGCCAGCTCCGGGTGCTGGTCCAGCACCGGCTTGCGCACCACCGGCACGGCGTTGTAAGGCGGGAAGAAATGCAGGTCGTCTTCCAGCAGCACCAGGTCGAAACCCTTGACGCGGCCGTCGGTGGCATAGACCAGGCCCAGCTCGACCTGGTTGTTCTTCAGTGCGGTGTAGACCAGCCCCGGATCGAGCTGGATCACGTCGCGGCGCGAGAACGGCAGCTTGTATAGCGCCTTCAGCGGCTCCAGCCCGTCCGGGCGCGCGGCGAATTCCATGTCGACCGCAAACGGGTGGCTGGCGTCGGGACCGGCGCGGCGCATCTGCCCGGCAAAGCCCGACAGCGTGGTCACGCCGCTGGCCGCTGCGCGTTCCTTCGGCATCGCCAACGCATAGGTGTTGTTGATGTTCGAGGCATCGAGCCACACCAGCCCGCGCGCGCCGTCCATCTGCCTGACGCGCTCGTAGCTTTCCTTGGCGCCCAGCTTTTCCTGGACCTTGTTGAACACGATCAGCGCGGTGCCGGTGTAGTCCCACACCACGTCGAGCTGGTTGCTCTCCATCGCCTGGCGCATCAGCGTGCTGCCCAGGCCGGCGGTCAGTTCAGTGGTGAGGCCCTTGGCGCGCAGGTACTTCGAAGTCATCGACGACAGCAGCAGCTGCTCGGTGAAGTTCTTGCCGCCCACGCGGATCGGCGTGGCCTCGGCATGCGCTTCAGGCGCAGTGGCCAGCGCCAGGCCCGCCGCAAGCGCGGTGACGGCAGCCACCACCATGGCGACACGCCGGGCACGGCGGCGGATGAATTGCATCTGGTTTTCCATTTCGGTCCCCAAGGTCAGCGCGCCAGGCCGCGGCGGCGCAGGTACAGCTGGCCGGAGGCGGCAAAGAGCGCGTCCAGTGCCAGCGCCAGCAGCGCCGTGGCGGCAGCGCCCAGCAGCAGCAGCGGCTGGTTGTTCAGGTAGATGCCCGGGAAGATCAGCTCGCCCAGGCTGTTGGCGCCGATCAGGAACGACAGCGGCACCGTGCCCACGTTGATGACCAGGGCGATGCGGATGCCGGCCAGCATCACCGGCAGCGCGTTGGGCAGTTCCACGCGCACCAGGCGTTGCACCGGCGTCATGCCAATGCCGCGCGCCGCTTCCAGCAGCGTGGGCGAGACATTGCGCAGGCCTTCGTAGGTGTTGCGCACGATCGGCAGCAGCGAGGCCAGCCACAGCGCCAGGATGGCGGGCCGCTCGCCGATGCCGAGCACGGCCAGGGCCAGGGCCAGCACCGCCAGCGACGGCACAGTGTTGCCCACGTTGAAGACCTGCATCAGGCGGTCGGCCCAGCGGCGCATGCACGGGCGGCTCAGCGCGATGCCGGCCGGGATGCCGGTGGCCAGCGCCAGCGCCATGGACAGCACCACCAGGCGCAGGTGATCGGCCACGTCGTAAACCAGGCGCTCCTGGTACTGGCGGATCACATCGACGCCGATCCATGCCACCAGTGCGGCCAGCGCGGCAAGCGTCAGTCCTGCCCAGGCGAAGGCCCGCGCCGAGTGCTTTGACATACTCTCCCCTTTTCCGAAACCGAAAAGCGCGCAGCACGCCACTTCCCGGCAATGGAAAACAATATGGGCTGGTGCGTGCGGAGATGGAGCGCCACCAGGCCCGGTTCAGATTGCATTGCCGCCATGACCGGCACGATTGCCGGCGGACGGTCTGTGGATTCCTCCGCCGTGGGCGGGAAGTCCGATTGACGGGATGCCGGGTTGGATGGCAGTCCCTGAAGCGGCGCAACCGGCGACGCAAGCGTGTTGCGATCGGTTGGCCAGTGGCAGCGCAGTGTTGAAGTTTTCCGACGCGCCGCCGGTCCATCGGCCGTTGACTGGCAAGGGCTGGCGAGGTTTTACCCGCCCCGCATTTCGCCTCAACGGATGACAAAGAGAGCGCTATTATAGCGATCTTCATCGATCTTGTCATCTTCCCGCTTTCTTACGGCCTTCCTGCGGCGATCTGGCGCGAATTGAGGGCATTGGGCAGGCATGCAAGGCATGCATTAAGTGCCACACCGCGACAGCCCACATTGTTCTGAATTCGCCACAACAAGTACGGCTTATTGTCACGCCAGCAGAACAATCTGTTGCCCGGCGCCCCTCTACTCTTTCTCCGCCAAACCACTAAATTGACGAGGTAGCTGAAACGACGGGAACCCGGCCTGGCCCTTGCCGCGCGGGCCCCGCCCACAGGAGAAAGACATGGACACCCGTACCACCCCACTTGCCACCGTTCCCGCCGCCGCCGCGGAAACCGTGCAACGCTCGCGCGCCGTGGACCGCGTCGTGCGGGGCATCGCCACCTCGGACGGCGCCGGCGTCAAGCTGACCCGCGTGCTGACGCAGAACCTGCAGCGCCGGCTGGACCCGTTCCTGATGCTCGATGCCTTCGGCACCGACAGCAAGGACGACTACATCGGCGGCTTCCCCGACCACCCGCACCGCGGCTTCGAGACCATCACCTACATGCTGGCCGGGCGCATGCGCCATCGCGACAGCGCCGGCAACGAAGGCCTGCTGCAGAATGGCGGTGCGCAGTGGATGGTGGCGGGCGCCGGCGTGGTCCACTCGGAAATGCCTGAGCAGGAAGACGGCCGCATGGAAGGCTTCCAGCTGTGGCTGAACCTGCCGGCCGCGGACAAGATGACCGCGCCGTGGTACCGCGACCTGCCCGCCGCCGAGATCCCGACGGTCGCGCTGGAAAACGGCGGCGCGGTGCGCGTGCTGGCGGGCGCCACGCACGGCGTGGCCGGCGCGATCACGCGCCCGGTGACCGAGCCGGTCTACCTGGACGTGCACCTGCCGGCCGGCCAGACCTTTGCGCAGACGCTGCCGGCCGGGCACAACGCGTTCGTCTACGTGTACCGGGGCGAGGTCTCGATCGGCAGCGGCGACGACCGCGCCGTGGTCGAGGCCCAGCGCATGGGCGTGCTGGACAACGCCGGCCACTCTGACGGCGTCATCGTCAGGGCCGAGGCCGACGCGCGCTTCCTGCTGATCGCGGGCCAGCCGCTGAACGAGCCGATCGCGCAGTACGGGCCGTTCGTGATGAACACGCAGGAGCAGATCTACCAGACGCTGGCGGACTTCCGCGACGGGCGCTTCGCCACCAGCGCCGCCGCCATCGACGCCTGAGTCCAGCCTGCGAGCAGCCGCCCTGGCCCGCCCGCCGCTGCCGCGCCAGTCCAGCCGCTGGCTCCCGCAAGGAGCCGGCGGCTTTTTTTCGTGCTGTCGTCGGCACGCGACTTGCAACCACCCCCAAACCGTTGCAGGGACTGGAATGACGCCGGAATCGGCCCGCCCGGCCCCCCGTCACTTATATAATCCATCACCAATATCGGGCATCACCAAACCATGATGAATGCTGCAATGCGTCGCGGCGATGCTGCGCCACGCACTGCCGCGCCGTTGACTCATCCCACGTTGCTGCCACCACCACAACCCGAGCCGCCTCAGTGACATCACAACTCCCTCCCAGGCTGGCGCTGGCCCATATCAGCAAGCGCTACCCGGGCGTCGTCGCCAATGACGACGTCAGCCTCAGCGTCGCTCCCGGCGAGATTCATGCCGTGCTGGGTGAAAACGGCGCAGGCAAGTCCACCCTGATGAAGATTATCTTTGGCGCGGTCCGTCCGGATGCCGGCGAGATGCACTTCAACGGGGCGCCGGTCAGCATCAACAGCCCGCACGACGCCCGCAACCTGGGCATCGCCATGGTGTTCCAGCATTTCTCGCTGTTCGACACGCTGACCGTGACCGAGAACATCGCGCTCGGCCTGCCCGCGGGACAGCAAGGCAACATCAAGCAGCTGGCCGAGCGCATCCGTGCTACCGCCGAGCGCTACGGGCTGCCGCTGGAGCCGAACCGCCATGTGCATACGCTGTCGGTCGGCGAGCGCCAGCGCGTGGAAATCGTGCGCGCGCTGCTGGCCAATCCGCAGCTGCTGATCCTGGACGAGCCCACCTCGGTGCTGACCCCGCAGGCGGTGGAAACGCTCTTCGTCACGCTGCGCCAGCTGGCCGCCGAAGGCACCAGCATCCTCTACATCAGCCATAAACTCGACGAGATCCGCGCGCTGTGCCATCAGGCCACCGTGATGCGCATGGGCAAGGTCACCGGCGTGTGCGATCCGCGCCAGGAAACCGCGGCGTCGCTGTCGCGCCTGATGATCGGCGGCGAGCCCCCGCGCGAGACGCGCGTGGCTGCCGAACGCGGCGCGGTGCGGCTCAGCGTGCAGGGCCTGGCGCTGCCGCGCGCGCATGCCTTCGCGACCGAGCTGAGCCGGATTTCGCTGGATGTCCATGCCGGCGAGATCGTCGGCATCGCCGGCGTGTCCGGCAACGGGCAGCAGGAACTGCTGGCCGCTCTGTCCGGCGAAGACACGCGCGCGGACAACACGTCCGTGCAGCTTGGCGGCAAGCCCGTCGGCCGGCTCGATGCGCGCCAGCGCCGCCGCGCGGGCCTGGCCTTCGTGCCGGAAGAGCGCCTGGGCCGCGGCGCGGTGCCGGGCATGAGCCTGGCCACCAATATCCTGCTGTCGCACCAGACGCCGCCCTATGTGCAGCAAGGCATGATCTCGCCCAAGGCCGCCACCGGACTGGCCGCGGCGGTGATCAGCCGCTTCCGCGTCAAGGCCAGCGGGCCGCAGGCGCTGGCGCGCAGCCTGTCGGGCGGCAACCTGCAGAAATTCATTGTCGGCCGCGAGATCGAAAGCGGCCCGAAGGTACTGATCGTGGCACAACCGACCTGGGGCGTGGACGTGGGCGCCGCCGCGCAGATCCACAACGAGATCCTGGCGCTGAAGGCCACCGGCTGCGCCATCCTGGTGGTGTCGGAAGAGCTCGATGAGCTGTTCGCGATCTGCGACCGGCTGCACGTGATCGCCAAGGGCCGGTTGTCGCCTTCGGTGCCGACCGAGACCGCCACGCGCGAGCAGGTCGGCCTGTGGATGAGCGGACTGTGGGAAGGCGGACCCGCCCAGGCGCAATCCGGCGCGGAGGTGGCAAGCCATGGCTGATGTGCGACAACTGCTGCCCCGCTCCCCCCTCTCACTGGCGCCGCGTGGCCTGCCCTCGCGCACGATGGCCTATGCCTCGCCGGTGATCGCACTGGCGCTGACGCTCTTGTTCGGCGCGCTGCTGTTCCTGGCGCTCGGCAAGGATCCCGTGGCCGCGCTCAAGGTGTTCCTGGCCGATCCGCTGCGCGACCAGCGCGCCATCGGCGAGGTGCTGCTCAAGACCGTGCCGCTGGTGCTGTGCGCACTCGGCCTGTCGGTGTGCTACCGCGCCAACGTGTGGAATATCGGCGCCGACGGGCAGCTGGTTGCCGGCGGCATCTGCGCCGGCGCCACCGTGCTTTATTTCGATGTGCCGGGCCAGGCCATGAACGGCACCGTGGTGCTGGTGCTGGCCTCATTGGCCGGCATGATCGGCGGCATGCTGTGGGCCTCGCTCACGGCGGTGCTCAAGGACAGGTTCAACGCCAACGAGATCCTGGTTTCGCTGATGCTCACCTATATCGCGCAGCAGCTGCTGCTATGGGTGGTTAACGGGCCGCTGAAGGATCCCAACGGCATGAACTTCCCGCAGTCGAAGGTGTTCTCGTCCGAGTACCTGCTGCCCAACCTGATGTCGGGTTCGCGCCTGCACGCCGGCTTTGTGGTGATGCTGGTGCTGGTGGCGGTGATGACGGTGTTCGTGTTCCGCAGCTTTGCCGGCTACCGCCTGCAGGTGGGCGGCACCGCACCGGCGGCGGCTCGCTACGCGGGTTTCTCGGCGCGCAGCGCGCTGTGGAGCGCGCTGCTGATCTCGGGCGCCACCGCGGGCCTGGCGGGCGCGTTCGAAGTGACCGGCCCGATCGGCCAGCTGCTGCCGTCGATCTCGCCGGGCTACGGCTTCACCGCCATCATCGTCGCCTTTATTGGCCGGCTGCATCCGGTCGGCACGGTCTTCGGCGGCATCATGATGTCGCTGTTCTATATCGGCGGCGAGATGGCGCAGTCGCGCCTGGGCCTGCCATCAGCCCTTGGCTGGGTGTTCCAGGGCATGCTGCTGTTCTTCCTGCTGGCCTGCGACACGCTCATCGAAAACCGCCTGCGCTGGCGCGCCACCACGGCCTGAGCCGAGCTACGGAACAATATGGAACAACTCGCTCCCCTCATCGCCACCGCCATCAACGCGGGCACGCCGCTGCTGCTGGCCGCGCTCGGCCTGCTGATCAACGAACGCTCGGGCGTGCTCAACCTGGGCGCCGAAGGCATGATGCTGGTCGCGGCGGTGGCCGGCTTCATGGTCGGCTATCAGACCCAGTCGCCGCTGCTCGGCTTTGCCGCCGGCGCGCTCGCCGGCATGCTGATGGCCACGCTGTTCTCATGGCTGGCGCTGGTGCTGGCCACCAACCAGGTCGCCACCGGCCTGGCGCTGTCGATCTTCGGCACCGGGCTGTCGGCGTTCATGGGCCAGCGCTTCGTCGGCCATGCCATGCCGGCGCAGGCCAAGGCCGTGCCCGGCCTGGCCGACCTGCCCTTCTTCGGGCCGGCCTTCTTCCAGCATCACTGGATGGTTTATTTCAGCCTGCTGCTGTGCTTCGCCATCATGTGGTTCCTGTTCCGCACGCGCGCAGGGCTGACGCTGCGCGCGATCGGCGAAGCGCCGGAATCGGCGCACGCGCTGGGCTACCCGGTGCGCACCATCCGCTTTGGCGCACTGCTGTTCGGCGGTGCCTGCTGCGGGCTGGCCGGCGCCTACCTGTCGCTGGTGTACACGCCGATGTGGGTCGAGAACCTGGTCGCCGGCCGCGGCTGGATCGCGCTGGCGCTGACCACCTTCGCCACCTGGCGGCCGGGCCGCGTGCTGGTGGGGGCGTGGCTCTTTGGCGGCGTGACCATCCTGCAGTTCTACCTGCAAGGGATCGGCGTGTCGGTGCCGTCGCAGTTCCTGTCGATGCTGCCCTACGCGGCCACCATCGTGGTGCTGGCACTGATCTCGCGCAATCCGGCCTGGATCCGGCTGAACATGCCGGCCTCGCTGGGCAAGCCGTTCCGGCCCGGCAATGCCTGAGTCTCGAGCTTTTTTTGACGGAAATCCCTGAGCTACCAACAATTCATCACAAGGAGAAATCATGATCGTCACGCGCAGGAAGACCCTGGCGGCCCTGGCCGCCACCGCCGTGCTGGCCCTGGCGGGCTGCGGCAAGAAAGAGGCCGAGAAGCCTGCCGAGACGGCGGCCCCCGCCTCCGCGCCCGCAGCCGAGCAAAAGGCCGAGCCGCTCAAGGTCGCCTTCGTCTATATCGGGCCGGTCGGCGATGCCGGCTGGACCTTCGCGCATGACACCGGGCGCAAGGCCGTGGAAGAGAAGTTCGGCGACAAGGTCAAGACCACCTTCGTCGAGAACGTGCCCGAATCCGCCGCCGACGCCGAGCGCGTGTTCCGCGACCTGGCCAGCCAGGGCAACAAGCTGATCTTCGGCACCACCTTCGGCTACATGGAGTCGATGCTCAAGGTCGCCAAGGAATTCCCGGACGTGAAGTTCGAGCACGCCACCGGCTTCAAGACCGCCGAGAACCTGGCCCAGTACGACGTGCGCACCTATGAGGGCGCCTACCTGGCGGGCGTGGTCGCCGGCAAGATGAGCAAGACCGGCAAGATGGGCGTGGTGGCATCGGTGCCCATCCCCGAGGTGATCCGCAATATCGACTCGTTCACGCTGGGCGCGCGCAGCGTCAACCCCAAGGCCACGGTCAAGGTGGTGTGGGTCAACAAGTGGTTCGATCCGGGCAAGGAGCGCGAAGCCGCGACCACGCTGATCGGCCAGGGCGTTGACATGCTGATGCAGAACACCGACTCCGCCGCCGTGGTGCAGACCGCGCAGGAAAAGGGCGTGCACGCCTTTGGCTGGGACAGCGACATGAGCAAGTTCGGCGACAAGGCCCACCTGGCCGCGTCGGTGATCTCCTGGGGCGTCTACTACAACAAGGTGGTGGAAGACGTGCTGAGCAAGCAGTGGAAAAACAGCACCACGTGGTGGGGCCTGAAGGAAGGCATGATCGACCTGAAGGGCTTCAACGCGGACGTGCCGGCTGAGGTCAAGGCGCTGGTCGAAGCGCGCAAGAAGGGCATCGCCGACGGCAGCGCGCCGATCTGGAAGGGTCCGATCAAGGACAACACCGGCAAGGAACAGCTGGCCAAGGACCAGGTGGCCGACGACGGTTTCCTGCACGGCGTGAAGTTCTACGTCGAAGGCGTGGAAGGCAAGATCCCGGGCTGATCGCCACGCAGCCCAGCCGCGCGCCGGTGATGGTGCGCGGCGCCCGCCTCCGCCGCGCGGGGGCGGAATCGCCACAATTCCCAGCCCTGCCGCCCTTTCCGGGACCCTCCCCGCACCGCCCCTACCTTGCGGAACTTGAAGCCGCCGATAACGGCCCAAGCTATCTGTGCATGCGCCAGTGACCGGCGCCCGCAATGTGAAGGAGGCCTCTCATGTGGAAGCGATTTTCGGCCCTGTGGACGCTGGTTCGTAGCGACGGCCGCCTGTTCTGGTACGCGCTGCGCCACCCGGATGCGCCGCCGTGGCTCAAGCCCGCTGCCTTCGGGCTGCTGCTCTATGCGATCTCGCCGATCGACCTGATCCCCGACGTGGTCGCGGGCCTGGGCATCGTCGATGACGTGGTGCTGATTCCGCTCGCGGTGCACCTGATCCTGAAGCGCCTGCCGCCGCATATCCTGCGCCAGGCACAGAGGCGCGCCACTGCCACCACGGTCCGGCCGCACTGACGGCACCGTTCAATAAAAAAAGCCCCGGGGCGGCACCTGCCGCTCCGGGGCTTTAGCTTGCCTGCCTGGCTATCGCTCAGTTCGGCAGCAGGATGGTCGAGCCGGTGGTCTTGCGCGATTCCAGGTCGCGGTGTGCCTGCGCCACCTCCGACAGCGCGTAACGCTGGCGGATGTCGATCTTCACCTTGCCGGTGGCCACGGCGTCGAACAGGTCGGCCACCATCGGCTCCAGCAGCTCGCGATTCACCACGTAGGTCATCAGCGTCGGGCGCGTCAGCCGCAGCGACCCCTTGCTGCTCAGCACCGACAGGTCGAACGGCGGCACCGGGCCCGAGGCGTTGCCGAAGCTGACCATGGTGCCGCGCGGCGCCAGGCAGTCGAGCGAACCCTGGAAGGTGTCCCTGCCGATCGAGTCATAGACCGCCGGCACGCCCTTGCCGTTGGTGATCTCCCTGACCCGCTCCACGAACGACTCGCGCGTGTAGACGATGGTGTGGGCGCAGCCGTTGGCGCGCGCCAGCTCGGCCTTCTCGTCGCTGCCGACGGTGCCGATCACGGTCACGCCCAGCGCCTTGAGCCACTGGCTGGCAATCAGGCCAACGCCGCCGGCGGCCGCATGCAGCAGCACCGTGTCGCCCGGCTGCACCTTGTAGCTGTCGCGGATCAGATACTGCGCGGTCAGGCCCTGCAGCATCATCGCCGCGGCGGTGTCGAACGGGATCGCATCGGGCAGCCGCACCACGATATCGGCCGGCATCACGCGCACCTGCGCATAGGCGCCGGTGGGGCGGCCGGCGTAGGCCACGCGGTCGCCCACGGCGACGTGGCGCACGCCCTCGCCCACCGCTTCGACCACGCCGGCGCCTTCCATGCCCAGCCCGCCCGGCAGCGGCTGCTTGTACAGCCCGGTGCGGAAATAGACATCGATGTAGTTCAGGCCCACCGCCTCATGGCGCACGCGCACCTGGCCGGGACCGGGGTCGCCCACCTGGACATCGACCCACTGCATGACTTCGGGACCGCCGGTCTGCTCGATCCGGATGGCTTTGCTCATCTGTGTCGCTCCTCGTTATGGTGATGCATCGATGGGAATTCAGTTGCCGGCTTCAGCCTCGCGCGTCAGCCCGGCGATCAACAACTCGGCGGTGGCCACGTTGGTGGCGCACGGCACGTTGTGCACGTCGCAGGCGCGCACCAGCGCGTTGATATCGGGTTCATGCGGCTGCGGCGTCATCGGGTCGCGCAGGAACACCACGGCGCGCACCTGGCCTACCGCCAGCTGCGCGCCGATCTGCAGGTCGCCGCCCCACGGCCCCGACAGCATGCGCGTCACCTCCAGCCCGACCTCGTCGATCAGGCGCCCGCCGGTGGTGCCGGTGGCCAGCAGCTCGCACTGCGAAAGGAAGGCGCGGTGGCGCGTGGCGAAGGCGACGATATCGTCCTTCTTGTGGTCGTGGGCGATCAGCGCGATACGGGGGCGAGTCATCAGGGGTTCCTTGTTGCGGGGTCGGTGAGCGTCAGGAAACAAGAGAAAGCAGCGGGATCAGAAGGTGCCCGGGTAGGCGCCGCCATCGAGCAGGATGTTCTGCCCGGTGATGTAGCCGGCATGGCGGCTGCACAGGAAGGCGCAGGTGGCGCCGAACTCGGCCGGCTCGCCGAAGCGGCGCGACGGGTTCGCCGCGGCGCGGCGCTGCGCCACCTCATCGACGGTCAGGCCAGCCTTCCTGGCCCCGCCTTCCATGGTCTTGAGCAGGCGGTCGGTGTTGAACGGACCCGGCAGCAGGTTGTTGATGGTCACGCCATGCTGCGCCACTTCGCGCGCCACGCCCGCGACAAAGCCGGTCAGGCCCGAGCGCGCGCCATTGGACAGGCCCAGCACATCGATCGGCGCCTTGACCGCCCCGCTGGTGATATTGATGATGCGGCCCCACTGGCGCGCGATCATGCCGTCGACGGTGGCCTTGATCAGCTCGATCGGGGTCAGCATGTTGGCGTCCAGCGCGGCCAGCCAGTCGCTGCGCTCCCAGTCGCGGAAGTTGCCCGGCGGCGGACCGCCGGCGTTATTGACCAGGATGTCGAGATCGCCCAGCTTGGCCACGGCGTCCAGCGCCGCCTTGCGGCCTTCGGGCGTGGTGATATCGGTCGCCACCGCGATCACGCGGCGGCCATGGCGCGCGCGCAGGCCGGCGGCGGCCTTTTCCAGCGCCTCGGCGCCGCGCGCCACGATCACCACGTCAACGCCCTCGGCCGCCAGCGCGTCGGCGCAGGCAAAGCCCAGGCCCTTGCTGGCGCCGCATACCAGCGCATGCTTGCCGCGCAGTCCCAGATCCATGTCCTTCTCCTTTGTCTGTTGTCTTTGGCGGGCCAGCCCCGGGGCCGGCCCGAAATCACGTCTTTCTTGCCGACAGCAAATACATGCCGCCCATCACCAGCGCGCTGCCGGCCAGCTGCACGCCGCTGACGGGCTCGCCCAGCAGCCAGAAGGCCAGCAACAGGGTCGACACCGGGCCGATCATGCCGGCCTGCGAGGCCATCGGCGCGCCGATGCGCGACACCGCCACCATGGTCAGCGACACCGGCAGCACGGTGCAGAACACCGCATTGATGAGTGACAGCCACATCACCGGCGCCGGCTGCGCCAGTTCCGCCACCGGCCGGCCCAGCACCAGGTACTGGATCACGCAGCAGGCGGTCGAGACGCACATCGCATAGGCCACCAGCCGCAGCGAGCCGATGCGCCGCACCAGCTCGCCGCTCAGGATCAGGTAGATACCATATGTCATGGCGCTGCCCAGCACCAGCGCGCCGCCCAGCCACACCTCGCTGCCGCTGACGTCCAGGTCGTGCGCGAATACCAGCACGATGCCGGCGTAGGCCAGCAGCAGCGACAGCCACTGGCGCATGGCAATGGGCCGGCGGAAGACCAGCGCGGTGGCCAGCAGCACGAACGACGGCGTCAGGAACAGGATCAGCCGCTCCAGCCCGGCGGTGATGTATTGCAGGCCGATGAAATCGAGGAAGCTCGACAGGTAGTAGCCGATGAAGCCGAGAAACACCACGCGCCCGCGATCCGCCCACGACAGCGGCGCCAGCCGGCGCGACTGCCACCAGCCGATCGCCATGAACAGCGGCACGGCGAACAGCATGCGCAGCGTGATCACCATCACCGCATCGACGTGGTAGCGGTACATCAGCTTGGCGACGATCGCCTTGGCGGAGAACAGCACCGCACCGACGGCGGCGATGACAAGGCCAGAGTGCTGCGGCGACGGCAGCACGGCAGGTGCGGCGAGAGACTTCTGGGAGGCGGGCACGGGGGAATACAGGGGAAAGCGGGCGGGCCTCGCGGCCCCGCGAAACGACCCGACGATTGTATTCGAAAAGACGCAATGGCATCGGGCGTCACCCCAGTGGCCCCGGCACCTTTCCTTTGCCTTCGCGCCACCTTCGCGCCACCTTCCTCGGTATACTCTGAGTCACCTCATCCACTGCACCCATTTCGTGCCCCAACCCGCCGACACGCCTTCCGGCAAGACCGCCGCCGACTATGATTTCACCGAGCAGGTGGGCCACCTGCTGCGGCGCGCCTACCAGCGCCATGTGGCGATCTTCCAGCAGACCATCCCGGATTCGCAGCTGACCGCGGCGCAGTTCGTGGTGCTGTGCGCGGTCAGGGACCGGCAGCCGTGTTCGATGAACGAGGTGGTGCGCGCCACCGCCATCGACCAGGCCACGGTGCGGGGCATTATCGACCGGCTGAAGTCGCGCAAGCTGATTGCGGTATCGCACGACCCCAACGACCGGCGCAAGGTGGTGGTAACGGTCACGCCAGACGGGCTGGCCTTGATCGACGAGACCGTGCCGTTCGCGAAGGAGATCTCGGAGCAGACCTTCGGCAACCTGAACCCGGCCGAGCGCGTCGCGGTGACTTACCTGCTGCGCAAGATGAGTGAGATCGACGAGGGGAATGGCGGCGCCTGAGCAGGCGCCGCTTTAAGTTAGGGGATCGCCTCAGCGAGCCGTCATCGCCGCCAGCACCGTCTCGGGCACGAACGGCGGCCGGCGCAGGCGCACCCCCAGGGCATCGAACAAGGCATTGGCGATCGCCGGCGCGCCCGGCAGCGAGGCCGATTCGCCTGCGCCCAGCGGCGGCTCCGACTGCCGCGGCATCAGCACCACGTCAATTTGCGGGATTTCCGGGAAGGTCAGCAGCGGATAGCTGCCCCATTCGCGGCTGGCGACACCCTCCGCATCGAAGCGCACCTGCTCCTTCAGCACCCGGCTGAGCGTCTGCACCACGTTGCCGTGGATCTGGTGGCGCACGCCGTCGGGATTGACCATCATGCCGGTGTCCTGCCCGACCACCACCTTTTCGATGGTGATGCGGCCGGTGCCGGCATCCACCGCCACGTCCACCACCCAGGCCGACCAGGCTGCGCCGAAGCCCGGGAAACGGCTGTGGATATAGCGGGCATAGGCCACGCCCCGGCCGCGCAAGCGGCCTTCGGCATCCGCGATGCCGCGCGACCCGGCCACGCCCCGCTGCCAGCCAGCCGCTTCGGCCACGGCACGCAGCAAGGCCGCGGCACGTTCATCCGGCAGGTGCCGCAGCCGGAAATCCACGGGATCGGCACCCGCCTGCGCGGCCAGCTCATCGATCACGCACTCATGCGCAAACGCATTGGGCAGCGCCGACACGCCACGCAGCCAGGACGCGCGCACGATTGCGGGCGTGTCGTCGCAACCGATGCGGCGCGCGCCGTATGCGTATGGCGGCACGGCGGTGCGGTCGCCCATCTCCAGTGTGCGCGGCGCGTTGGGCACGGCACCGGTCAGCACCAGCGCCAGCGTGGGCGCATCGTTGGACGGATAGCGGCTGGTGAAGTCATAGCCGAGCAGCGCCCCGTCCGGGCCCAGCGTGGCGCTGACGTCCATCAGCTGGGCCGCGCCCTTGGGCTCCCACAGATGCTCCTGTTCGCGCGAGAGCTGCACGCGCACGGGCCGGCCAACGGCACGCGACAGCAGTGCCGCGTCGGCGCATACATCGTCGGCGCAGTTGCGCCCGTAGCAGCCGGCGGCCTCCATGCGCACGATCTCGATGCGGTCTTCGCCGAGCCCGCACAGCTTTGCCAGATCGATGCGCAGCACATGCGGGTTCTGCGTGCCGGACCACACCGTCAGGCCATCGTCATGCCAGTCGGCCACGGCGCATGACGGGCCGATCGAGCCATGCATCTGGTACGGCCAGACGAAGCGCCGCTGCAATACCGTGCCGGCGCCGTTTGCCGGCAGCTCGCCGTCGGACAGCAGCTCGCGCCGCGTGGCCGGGTTGGCGCGCAGCGCGGGCTCCGGATCGTCCAGCGCGGGTAGCGGCGGCACCGGCTTCCAGCGCACGCGCAGCCGGCGCGCGGCCTGGACCGCGTATTCCTCGCGCTCGGCTATCACGCCGACAAAATCGCCCTGCACCACCACATCGACCAGGCCGGGTATATGGCGCACGGAATCGCGGTCGACTTCCAGCAGGCTATTGCCGACAAAGCCGCCGCTGTCGCGCCCCGCATACGGCGGTCGCACCACGCGGCCATGCAGCATGCCGGGCACGCGCACGTCGTGGACAAAGGTCAGCGCGCCGCGCACCTTGTCAGGAATATCAACGCGGCCCGCGGCGCGGCCGACGATACGGTAGGACTCGACCGGCTTGGTGGGTATGTCGTCTGCCAGCTGCAGTTCCACATGCTCGCCGGAAACCAGCGCGCCGTAGCCGATGCTGGCCTGGGTGCCGGGAACGCGGAAGACGCAGTCCTCTGCCTCCAGCCGGCCGGATTCCACGCCGAGCCGCTGCGCGGCGCGCGCCTGCAGCCACGCACGCGCCTGGGCGGCGGCGCGGCGCAACGGCAGCGCCGAGATCTGGATCGATGCGCTGGCGATGGTGGGACCCTGGTTGGGGGTGGCTTCGGTGTGGCCAAGCACCATGCGTACGCGTTCGAGCGGCACGTCGAGTTCTTCCGCCACGATCTGCGCCAGCGCCGTGCGGATGCCGGTGCCAAGGTCGACGTGGCCGTTGAAGGCCAGCACCTCGCCGCTGTCGCGCACGGCAATGAAGAGGTCCGGCAGCGCCGGCACGTAGTCCGACGCCGCGCCGGGCTGGCCGGGCGCTGGCCGTGCGGCCGCCTGCGGGGCGCGCGTCACCAGCAGCACGCCGGTGGCCCGCAGCAGCGCCAGCCGCAGCGTGCGCGGCGTGTCGGCGTCGGACTGTGCCGCGGGTTGCAGGTTGGTTGCCGTCATCGTTCTGCCATCTCCTTCACCGGCTGCGCCCCGGGGCGCCGTTATACTGCAAGCCAACAGTGGAATAGCCCAGGCATCGACCATGACGATCACGACCAGACCTGCGCCCAAGCCAGCCGCGAAGCGGGCGGCAGCCGGCACGCGGGCCAGGCAAGCGCAGGACAGCCGCGACCGCATCCTGAAGGCTGCGATCAAGGTCTTCGCCCAGCGCGGCTACGACGGGGGCCGCATCGAACGCATCTCGTCGCTGGCCAAGACCTACGACCGGATGATCTACTACTACTTCGGCAGCAAGGAAAAACTGTTTGTCGAAGTGCTCGAGACCATCTACCTGCAACTCAATGAAGCCGAGCAGCAGCTCGAACATGAGCTCGACGCCGCCGATCCTGTGCGCGCGCTGACGCAGCTGATCGATTTCGTCTGGCAGTACTACCTGGATCATCCGGAGTTCGTCGCCATCCTGACCAGCGAGAACATGAGCCAGGGCAAGCACGCGAAGAAGTCGGTGCGGCTGCGCGAGATCTCCAGCTACGCGCTGTCGGTGCTTGACGGCATCCTCGCGCGCGGCAAGGCCGCGGCGCTGTTCCGGCCAGACGCGGGCGCGCGCGATGTCTATATGGTGATCGCTTCGCTTGGCTACTTCTACAACTCCAACCATCATACGCTCAGCGCCTTCCTGGGCGAACCCATGATGAGCCCGCCCGCGCTGGCGCACTGGCGCGATGTGATCCAGCAGACGGTGCTGCGCGCGGTGGCCGTGCCCGGCGCGGTGGCGGATGCGGACGTGGCGCCGCCGGCCGCGCCGCGCAAGCCGGCACGCGGCCGGCGCACGGCGGCAGGCTGACGCCAGGCCCGCCCGCATCGCCACGCCTCAGGCGGCGGCCCGCACGCTGGCAACCTGTGCCAGCGCCTCGTCGCGCGTCAGCACCGTGGCGTATTTCTGCGCCATGTCGAACAGGTTGGCGTCATGCGGGCCCAGCGCGCGGTCGCCCACGCAATCCGACACCACCAGCGGGCGCAAGCCCAGAGACATCGCGTCGACCACGCTGGCGCGCACGCAGCCGCTGGTGACGCAACCCGCCACCAGCAGCGTCTGCACGCCACGCTGCGTCAGCCACGCCGCCAGCGAGGTGCCGAAGAACGCCGACGGCACCGTCTTGCGCACCACCAGCTCTCCCGGCGCGGGCGCCAGCTCCGGCACGATCTGGCTGTTGTGCCCAGCCTCCTTCAGCGTCAGCATCCCGGGCACCTTCAGCGTGAAGATGTTGTGGTCGCTGTCATCGTCGGCAAACACGATACGGCTGTGCGCCACCGGCCAGCCCTGCTCGCGCGCGGTGCGCAGCAGCGGCTGCGTATTGCGGATCGCCTCGGGGATATTGCCGCCGCCGAACACCGCCGGATCGGCGAAGCCGTTGACGAAGTCGATGATCAGCAGGCCGTACGGCGCCTTGAGTTCCATCGACGCGCCGAAGCCCTGGCGCTGGTAGGTCTGCACTGCGTCATCCATGGCGCGATTCCTTGTAGAGCGATGCGGCGGGAACGTGGTGCCCGTCCATCACCTTGCCGCGCACCACCACCGGCTCACCGTCGAGGCTTACGGTGCAGTGGCGCACCGGGATATCGATATGGCAGGCGGTGGTGCGGCTGCCGCCCGCTTCGTTGTTGGGGCCGAACGAGCACAGGAAGTTGCCCTCGTAGGCGCGCGCGTCCATGCCGATGGTGGCCTCGCGGTCGTACATCGCCAGCGCCGACCAGCTGGCACGTGGCTGCAGGCCCCAGCCGATATGCGACATGGCATAGGCCTCGGGGTCGTTGAACGAGGCCATGTAGTCGGCCAGCAGCTCGGCATCCACGTCGCCCTCGATGCCGCGCACGTAGCCGGCCTCGACCGTAATGCGGATCGGCGCCTGGATATAGGACTTCATCGGCAGCAGGATGTCGCCGCGGTCCAGCACGATGGTGCCGTTGGTGCCGCCCTCGTCCGGCCAGGTCAGCACGAAGCCGCTCGGCCAGTGGTCCCAGCGGCCGGGCTCGTCGACAAAGCCGTACTCGCTGATTGCCGGGAACTCGCCCAGGCGGCAGCGCAGGTCCATGCCGGCGTCAGACACGATATGCATCTCGCGCGCCTTGCCCAGCCGCGCGGCCGCGGCCTTGACGCGGGCACGGTCGGCTTCGGTCGGCACCAGCCGCGCCAGCACTTCGGGCGGTTCCACCGCCAGCAGGATCCTGGTGCCTTGCGCCAGGATCGCGTGCTGCTCGGGCGAGAACAGCAGCGTCATCAGGTCCAGCACCAGGTCGCTGGCCTTGAGCGCGGCAATCGCGGCCGGGTTGCCGGTCAGCGGCGTGGTCCCCAGATAGGCCAGCGCGTCGCGGCTGAGCGCCTTTTCGCCATTGACCGGCGGCAGGTCGAGCCGGTTGACGATGGCGCCCATCGATGCCGCCGCCACCATTGCGGTGCGCAGCGTCTGCGGATGCGTGGCGGCGCCGGTCAGCACGGTGACGGTCTGCCCCGGCTCAAGCCTGGACAGCGTCAGCACCTGCTTCCACGCCGTGGTCAGGTCGTAATCGCTTACGGGCATATTCGCTCCTTGATCAGTTCAGTGCCGCACCCAGGAAGTCGCCGAAGGCGCGGTAGAAACCGGCCTCGTCGTCCCACGGGATCATGTGGCCGGCGTTGGCGGCATGCGCAAGCAGCAATGCGGGCAGCAGCTTGCGCATCTCCTGGACGTCTTCCTCGCGGATCACGTCGCCACGCCCCGCGGTCATCAGCAGGGCCGGCACGGCCACGTGCGGCAGGTCGGCGTGGATATCGTCCTCATGGAAGCCATTGAAGCTGGCCAGGACCGCGCGCTCGTCGCAGGTATGCAGCCATTGCGCGCGCAGGCGCAGCTGGTCCTCGGTCCAGGTCGGGCAGAAGCGGCGCATGCCTTCCACGTCGATGCCCTGCTGCGCCAGCCGGATCGAATCGATGTACCACGGCAGTTGCGACGGATACTGGCGGCGGCCCGGGCCCGACACCGGCGGATCGACCAGCACCAGGCGCGTCAGGCCTGCCGGCTTGCTGCGCGCGGCGCGGATGCCGATGCGCGCGCCCATCGAATGGCCAACGATGGCGTAGCGCTGCAAGCCAAGCGCGCCAGCAAACGCGATCACATCGGCAGCCTGCGCATCGAGGCTGTAGTCCAGCTCCGCGCCGGCCTGCGACAGGCCGCGGCCGCGCACGTCGAGCACATAGGTATCGAACTGCTGCCCGAACTGCTCGCCGACAAAGCCCCAGGTCACCGCGGGGCTGGTGATGCCCGGCACGATGATGACGGCATCGCGCTGCGCACGCGCGCCGCCCTGCCCGCCATAGCGCAGGTAGTGCTGGCGGATGCCGTTGGCGTTCACGTTGGCGCCGTAGAGAAAGGTGCTGTCTGCCATGGCCGCCTCCTTCAGTACGCGCCCGACAGCAGCGCGCCGGCGCCCGGCACCACCGGCTCCAGCCCCAGCCGCTTCAGCAGCGCATAGGTGGTGGCGACGGCGGCGGTGACCACCGGCTTGCCGGTCATCGCCTCGACCTTGGCCACGGCCGGCAGCGACGGCATCTGCACGCACGCCGACAGCACGATGACATCGGCGTCGGCCGTATTCATCTGCGCGACGATCTCCGGCAGCCGCGCCGGGTCGTGGCGACCCACCTCAAGGTTGTCGGGGATCTCCAGCGCGCGGTAGTCGACCACCTCATAGCCTTCATTGCGGATGTAGTCGACCACCAGCTCGGTCAGCGGCTTCATATAGGGCGCCACCACGGCGATGCGCTTCGCGCCCATCACCTTGAGCGCATCGACCAGCGCGCCGGCGCTGGTGATCACTGGCGCGTCGCCGCCGTTCTCGGCGGTATGCGCCTGCAGGCGCTGCTCGGACACACGGTGGTAGCCGTGGCCCATCGCCATGATCGCCACCAGGCAGGCGTAGCCGAGCACGTCGACGCGGGCGTCGCTCAGTTCCACCGCGCAGCGGTCGGATTCGGCGTCCATGGCCGCCAGCTCTTCCTTGACCACCTTCTTCATCCGCATCCGGCTTGAGTGGAAGGTGAAGCGTTCCGGGCGCACCAGCTGGCGCGCGGCCAGCATCGCCGGGATCTCGGTTTCCATGGTGGTGTTGGAGCTCGGCACGATCTGGCCGATTCGGAAAACTTTCTGCACTGTCGACTCCGTCATCTGTTTGTCTGCGCTTTGTCTGTCTACCCGCCTGCCTCGGCCTGGCGGCCCTGCATGCTGCGATTGATTGTAGTGTACACACTTTATCTAAGCAAACAGAATCTGTGCCGTCGCGAATTCACTCGTTCAGTGCATGCTTAATTAATCAATCCCTGTTTTTGCGCATAAATTCACCGGTATAGCGCGATGTGCGAGCGTCATCACCTTGTAATAAGGGTTTTCCATAGGTTCATCATTTTCTTCTTTTACTTTGATATTTTGAGTGTGTACACTCGTTTCAACGGTCGGCCGAGTGGCCGCCCCAGCCCCCATCGACCTTGTGTCATTGCCAGGAGAAATAACGTGCAAGGCAAACCGCGAATCGCAGTTGTCGGCGCCGGACTCGGAGGGACGGCCGCGGCCGCCCTGCTGCAGCGAGCCGGCTTCCAAGTCAGGCTGTATGAACAGGCACCGGCGTTCTCGCGCCTGGGCGCGGGCATCCATGTGGGGCCCAATGTGATGAAGATCATGCGGCGCATCGGCATCGAAGACGCGCTCAACGACATGGGCTGCCATCCGGACTACTGGTACAGCCGCGACGGGCTGAGCGGCGAGGTGATCGCGCAGATCCCGCTGGGCGACTACGCGCAGCGCCACTACGGCGCCAGCTACCTGACCGTGCACCGCGGCGACTTCCACAAGCTGCTGACCGATGCCGTGGCGCCCGACACGCTGTTCTTCAACAAGAAGCTGAACAGCGTCACCGACCAGGGCGATGTGGTGCAGCTGCGCTTCACCGACGGCACGGTCGAAGAGGCCGACATCGTGATCGGCGCGGACGGCGTCAACTCGCGCATCCGCGAGACGCTGCTGGGCGCCGAGCCGCCCAAGTACACCGGCTACGTGGCGCACCGCGCGGTGTTCCCGATCTCGCGCGTCAAGGGCTTCACGCATGAGCGCTGCACCAAGTGGTGGACCGACGACCGCCACATGATGGTCTACTTCGATACCAGCAAGCTCGACGAGATCTACTACGTGACCGGCGTGCCCGAGCCCGAATGGGACATGAGCAAGAGCTGGGTGCCGAGCAGCATCGAGGAAATGCGCGCCGCGTTCGACGGCTGGCACGAGGGCGTGCAGTCGCTGATCGAAGGCACCGTCGAAGTGACCAAGTGGCCGCTGCTGGAGCGCGACCCGCTGCCGTTGTGGAGCCGGGGCCGCCTGGTGCTGCTCGGCGACGCCTGCCATCCGATGAAGCCGCACATGGCGCAAGGCGCCGCGATGGCGATCGAGGATGCGGCCATGCTTGCGCGCTGCTTCACCGAGACCGGCGTGGATGACTTCGCCTCGGCATTCGCGTTGTATGAAGCGAACCGCAACGAGCGCGCGAGCAAGGTCCAGCTGGTCTCGCACAACAACACCTGGCTGCGCAGCAACGAGAACCCCGACTGGTGTTTCGGCTACGATGTGTTCAACGTGCCGCTGGTGTCGGCCGGGTCCGCGCCGCTGTCCGCAGCCGCCTGATCGCCTGACCGCCCCTGCCCGCCGCAGCCCCTCGCCAACGAAGGGGCGCGGCGCCGCGATGCGTGATGTTCAAACCGCCCCCAGCCCCCGATGAACACGCCCCGCCCCCTGACACTGCAGGTCAACCACGCCGAGCACACGCTCAGCGCTGCGCCTGACACGCCGCTGCTCTACATCCTGCGCAACGACCTGTGCTGCAACGGGCCCAAGTACGGCTGCGGCCTGGGCCAGTGCGGCGCGTGCACGGTGCTGGTGGACGGCTTGCCCGCACGCTCTTGCGTACTGCCGGTCAGGGCCGCGGTGGGCCATGCTGTGACCACGCTCGAGGGCCTGGGCACGGCGCAGCGTCCCGATCCGGTGCAGCAGGCCTTTATCGACGAGCAGGCCGCGCAGTGCGGCTACTGCCTGAATGGCATGATCATGACCGCCAAGGCACTGCTCGCCCAGAATCCCGATCCCGACGAAGCGCAGATCCGCGAAGCGCTGCGCTTCAACCTGTGCCGCTGCGGCACGCATGTGGAAATCGTGCGCGCGGTCAAGCGCGCCGCGGTGCTGCAACGGCAAGCCGCCGGGGGAGCGGCATCGTGAACGAACTACGCGCTTCGCAGGCCACCTGCGCCACTGCGGTTGCGGGCAGCATGCCGCCGCCCGCCGCCGACTGCCTGGTCGCACAGGTGCTGACACCGCCCGGCCTGCGCTGGATCGACGGCCAGCCGCTCGCAGCGCGCCTGCTGGGCGCAGAGCGCGAGGCCGCGCTGGCGCTGCCCGGCATCCGCGCGGTCGTGATCCGCAACAACTTTGCCGGCGTGGCCGCGGCTTCGCCTGCACAGGGCGCCGGCGCCATCCATGCGCTGCAGGCACGCTGGTCCGCCGCGCCCCGCGCAGACGGCGCGCCGATAGCGCGCCGCGCGCTGGCTCAGCGCGGCAACGCCAATGCGGCCCTGGCCAGCGCCGAGGCACGCCAGACGCAGCACTACCAGTGGCCGCTGGCCGGAGCCCGTGGCCAAGCGTATTGCACTGCCGTCGCCGACTGGCGCGACGGCAAGCTGACCGTGTGGCTGCCGAGCACGCGCCCTGGCGCGCTGCGCGCCGAGCTTGCCGCGCTGCTGGGCATCGCGCCGCAACAGGTGGTGCTGGCCTGCTGGCAGGCGCCCGACGACCGCGCGGACCCCGCGCTGCTCGCGCCGCACGCCGCCGCCGACGCGGCGCTGCTGGCCCACGCCGCCGGGCAGCCCGTGATGCGTCGGCTGTGTGCCGCCGACGTGGGCCTTGCCGATGCCGCTCTCAATGTACGGGTCGACACCGCGCTGGCCGGCACTGCCGTCGAAGCCTACGCCGCAACATTGGCGGGCACGGCCGCTCCGGCCGTGCCGCTGGCGCTGTGGCTCACGCATACGGCATCGCCCGTGGCGGACAGCATCGATGCCGACCGCGCCGGCGATGCCGCCATGCCGCCCTATCGCATCCCGCATGTCGACCTGGTTGCGACAGGCAACCCCGCCGCGTTCGATGCGGCGCCACTGGCGACCGCCCGGGCACAGGTGTTCGCCCGGGAATCCCATCTCGACGAGCTTGCCGCCGCCTCCGGCACCGACCCGGTCGCGCTGCGGCTGGCGCATCTCGACGACGCGCGCGGCACGGCACTGGTACGGCAAGTGTCGCAGCGCGCCGGCTGGACGCCGGCCGCGCCCCGCGCCAACTCAGCGGCCGGCAACGTGCAGCGCGGCCGCGGCTTTGCCTATGCCCACACCGTCGATCACGATGCCGGGCAGACTTGGTCGGCATGGGTGGCCGAGGTCGAGGTCGACGGCACCACCGGCGAGCTGGCGGTCACGCGCGTGACGGTGGGGCATGACAGTGAATCGCTGCCGCGCGCACAAGCCGCGCCGTCGGCGCGCTCGCTCGAGCAGGCCGTGGCCGATGCTGCCCTGCAGCTGACGTCGGCCACGCCCGCCTTCGACACCTGGCCGGCCGAGGCGCCACCTGCCAGCCAGACCCTGCCAGCCGTGCCGGGCGGCACCCCGCCGGAAGTCCGCCTGGCCGGCACGCTCGCCACGCATGACGCGCTGGCTGCCGGCCCGGCCGACACCATGCCCGCCGCCGCGGCCGTGGCCAATGCCATCTACGACGCCACCGGCGTGCGCCTGCGCGCGCCACCCTTCAGCGCCGATCGCATCCGCCTGGCGCTGGCCGAGGCCAGGCCCGGCAACCAGCGCAGCAAGCGCGGCTGGATCGCCGCTGCCGCCGCAGCCGCGGCGGGCGTGTGCGCCACGCTGCTGCCCTGGCGCGCGCCGGTCGCACCGGTGGCGCCGCCCGAGGCCGGCTTCTATTCCGCCGCCACGCTCGAACGCGGCCGGCTGGTGGCCGCTGCGGGAGACTGTGCGGTATGCCATACCGCGCCGGGCGGCGTGAAGAACGCCGGTGGCCTGCCGCTGGAGACGCCCTTCGGCACGGTCTACAGCACCAATATCACCCCGGATGTGCAGACCGGCATCGGCAACTGGTCCTTTGCCGCGTTCGAGCGCGCCATGCGCGAGGGCATACACCGCGACGGGCGGCGCTTGTATCCCGCGTTCCCGTACACCGCATTCGCGAAAATCAGCGACGGCGACATGCAGGCGCTGTATGGCTACCTGATGTCGGCGGAGCCGGTGAAATCCGAAGTCCCGCAGACGCAGCTTGCGTTCCCCTTCAACGTGCGCCCGCTGCTGGCGGGCTGGAACCTGCTGTTCCATCGCAACGAACGCTTTACGCCGGACCCGTCGCGCTCCGCGCAATGGAATCGCGGCGCCTATCTGGCCGAAGGGCTCGGCCATTGCAGTGCCTGCCATTCGCCGCGCAATGCGCTCGGCGCCGAGCAAGGCGGCCGCCAGTACCTGAGCGGCGGCAGCGCCGAAGGCTGGGAAGCGCCGCCGCTGAGCGCACTGTCGCACGCACCGCTGCCCTGGACCGAGGCGGCACTGTTCTCCTACCTGCGCGGCGGCTACGCGCCGCACCATGGCGCCGCGGCGGGGCCGATGGCACCGGTGGTCGAAGAGCTGGCGCAACTGCCTGAAGCCGATGTGCGCGCGATCGCGCACTACGTGGCCTCGTTTGGAACCCCGCCGCCGGCACCGACAGTACTGGCCGCACAGGCAGCGCAGATCGAGCAACGCAGCGCGCAAGCCGCGCGCACCCTGAGCGGTCCCGGCGAGCGCCTGTACCAGAGCGCATGCGCGGTCTGCCATCAATCGGACCAGGGCATTGCCCAGTTCGGCGTCAAGCCTTCGCTCGCGCTTAATACGAACCTGCACAGCAAGCTGCCGGACAACGTGATCCAGGTGCTGCTGCACGGCATGCCTGCCCCACCCAACAGCGAACTGGGTGCGATGCCGGCCTATGCCGACACGCTCGACAACCAGCAGATCGCGCAGCTCGCGCAGTACCTGCGCGCGCGCTTTGCGCCCGACAAACCCGCCTGGCAGGGCCTGGAGAACACCGTCGCGCGCCTGCGCGCGATGCCTGCCCATTAAGACCAAGGAATGACCGCGAGGCCGGCTCGCCGCGCCTTCCGCATCCACGCTAACCGCACATACGCCGTGCCTGGCAAGGCGCTTCGCCACCGGCCGGCAGACGTGCGCCCCAAACGCCGGCCGCATGCGCGCCACGCGCGGGAAAACCCCGAGGAGGGAAATCGCAATTCGGCCTTGCCCGCCAGTTTCATGTAGCTTACGCTGAACGATCATGTAGTGTGCACTACATGAGTGCCGCGTGACGCGCAGCGGTGCCTCCCCCGCACAAGGACGGCGTGCCGCAAGCGGCGAACGAGACCATAACTACAAGATTGGCCCTATACATCACCG
Organism: Cupriavidus sp. UYPR2.512; assembly: GCF_000379565.1. NCBI lineage: Bacteria > Pseudomonadati > Pseudomonadota > Betaproteobacteria > Burkholderiales > Burkholderiaceae > Cupriavidus > Cupriavidus sp. UYPR2.512. The sequence goes on from NZ_KB903075.1 coordinate 66,978, forward strand.
GAAGCGCTGGCCCGAGGCTTGCATAGTCCACCGTCATGCCAACCGGGAGGCCGGGCCTGGACCAACCAAGGGTAGACAACAAGGAGTGACTATGTCGCATCAGTACCAGGAAGTTGTTGCGAGCGTGCTGCCGGGTTAGTTCGAGCCTCGCCAAGATGGAGTAGTCACCACGTTTCGTTGCAACCCGGTGCCGTTGCATCACGCAGTCATTGCGTACCGTAGTCTGGCCCTGCTTCGATAAACGTGTGCTTCCGAGTTCAAGAACCAGCCTATAAAGACAGGTAGACAACATGTCGTCATCCATTTCATCCATGACAACAACGGCAATCCCAGAAGCAACGCTAGGCTCGGCCCCACAGCCAGGCGCGCGGGGAGCGTCGTCTCAAACCATCACGATCGAGCAAGGCATCCGCGCGGCCGGAGTCGGCCGGTTCCAGTATCGGCTCTTTGTCATCTTCGGCCTGGTCTGGCTCGCCGACGCGATGCAGGTGCTGTCGATCGGCTTCACCGCGCCGTCGATCGCGGCGACGTTTGGCATTCCCGTACCGACGGCCTTGCAGACCGGGACGATGTTCTTTGTCGGCATGCTGATCGGCGCTTTCGTGTTCGGCCGGCTGGCTGACAGGATCGGCCGCCGGCCCGTGCTGATGATGGCGGTGGTCATCGACGCCATCTGCGGTGTCGCTTCCGCTTTCGCACCGGACTTCCAGTGGCTGCTGCTGCTGCGCTTCCTGACCGGCATCGGCGTCGGCGGCACGCTGCCCGTCGACTACACCATGATGGCCGAGTTCCTGCCCTCGGACCGGCGCGGCCGCTGGCTGGTCCTGCTGGAGTCGTTCTGGGCCGTTGGCACGATCCTGCTCGCCATTCTTGCGCTGATCGCCGTGTCGCGAGGCGATGGTGCCTGGCGGCTGATCTTCCTCGTCACGGGCATCCCCGCCCTGGTCGGCGTGGTTTTCCGGTTCTTTGTACCCGAGTCTCCGCTCTACCTGAACAAATCGGGGCGCTCAGCCGAGGCACGCGCGGTGCTGCAGCGTGTCGCCACCGCCAATCGCGTATCCGTGGAAATTGGCAAGCTGGAGCCCCAGCCGATGGAGCGCAAGTCGGTCTTTGCGCTCTTCGCGCCCGGATGCCGGCGCCGCACCATCTGCCTGCTTGCCGCCTGGGCGCTTATCTCGATCGCCTACTACGGCGTCTTCGTTTATCTGCCGGTCAAGCTGGCGGGCCAGGGCTTTGGCTTCATGCGTGGCCAGGTCTTCCTGATCGTGCTCGCGCTGGTGCAGCTTCCCGGGTTCGCGCTGGCCGCGCACGGCGTCGAGCGCTGGGGCCGCAAGCCGACCCTGATCGGCTTCCTGCTGCTCAGCGCGGCAGGTTGCATGCTCTACAGCCTGGGCCAGTCCCCTGCGCTCGTGGTCGGCTCGACCCTGCTGATGAGCTTCTCGCTCCTCGGTACCTGGGGCGCTCTCTACGCCTTCACGCCCGAGGTGTACCCGACCGACCTGCGCGCCAGCGGGATGGGCACTGCCGGCGCGATGGCGCGCTTTGGCGGCCTCTTCGCACCGTCCATCATCGCACCGATCATGGCCAGCCAGTTCACCCTTGCCCTGGCGCTGCTTTCGTCATTTCTTGCCGTGGCGGCGGTCGCCATCTACATGGTGGATATCGAGTCGAAGAATCGCGCGCTTGACTAACACAAGGCGCCGTCGGCCGGCCCCGGCAGTTCAGGGGGCCCGCCGACAGCGCTGCCATGGGGCAGGTATCGAAAGCGAAGCCACAGGCAGGGCGGCCCGCTTCCATTACAATCCGGCTGCAACGGCGCGGCGCGCCGATCCACCCGATCTCGCCGCCCGCTTCACCTGCTTGCCCCTATCCCGCCGAGCCCTCGCCGCCAGCCATGAAACAAGATCCGCGCTTTCCCAACCTGTTCATCCTCGACCACCCGCTGATCCAGCACAAGCTCTCGCACCTGCGCGACAAGGAGACGTCGACGCGCACCTTCCGCGAACTGCTGCGCGAGATCACGCTGCTGATGGGCTATGAGATCACCCGCAACCTGCCGTTGACCACGCGCCGCATCGAAACGCCGCTGGTAGCGCTGGAAGCGCCAGTGATCGCCGGCAAGAAGCTGACCATCGTGCCGGTGCTGCGCGCGGGCGTGGGCATGAGCGACGGCCTGGTCGAGCTGATCCCTTCGGCGCGCATCGGCCATATCGGCGTGTACCGTGACGAGCAGCACCGCCCGGTGGAATACCTGGTGCGGCTGCCCGACCTGGAAGACCGCAGCTTCATCCTGTGCGACCCGATGGTGGCCACGGGCTACTCCGCCGCGCACGCGGTTGAGGTGCTCAAGCGCCGCGGTGTCAAGGACGAAGCCATCACCTTCGTTGCGCTGGTGGCAGCCCCCGAGGGCGTGGAAGTGTTCCAGAAGGCGCATCCGGGGGTGAAGCTGTTCGTCGCCTCGCTGGACAGCCACCTGGACGGCGACGCCTATATCGTGCCGGGCCTGGGCGATGCGGGCGACCGCCTGTTCGGCACCAAGAACTGAGCGGTGCGGCGGCGGGCTGGCCTGGCTCTTGACCGGCCTCAATAGTCCGCGCCACAGGGCTCCCTACACTGGCGGCAAGCGCCGGCGAGACCTCGCCGGCCGCCATCGCCAACGCAAAGGGAGCCAAGCATGGAAGCCTTCAAGATCCTGATCAGTACCAGCACCGGCCTGATGAGCCTGGGCGTGATCGTCTTCATCATCGGCATGGGGTGGTTCTTTGCGCGGATGTTCGCGCGCAAGATGCGCGAGGATGGGGAAGCGGCCAAGGCGCGGGAGACGGCACAAGCGGCGCAACGCCGCTGACCAGCTCAGGGCGGCCCCCGGTGCCGCCCGTCCCTTCCTGTTTTTTCTACTTCTTCTTGCCAAGCAGGCTGCCAAGCACGCCGCGGATCAGTTCGCGGCCGACCTGCGACCCCACCGTGCGCGCGGCCGACTTGGCCATCGACTCCAGGATCGAATCGCCGCGGCCGGTCTTGCCGGTGCCCTTGGTCAGGGTGCCGAAGATCTCGCCGGCCGTGCCGAGCCAGCCGCTGTCCTGTTCGCCCGCCGGCTGGCCGGCCGGCGCGCCGCCGCCCTTGCCATTGCCGTTGGCCACCGTCGGCACGTTGCCGCGCAGCTTCTCATAGGCGGATTCGCGGTCAACGGTCTTCTCGTAAGTGCCCGCCACCAGCGAACTGGCGATCAGTTGCTTGCGCTCTTCCTCGGTCGCCGGGCCGATGCGGCTTCCGGGGGGCAGCACCCAGGCGCGTTCGGTCACGCAGGGCGTGCCCTTGGCGTCCAGGAACGACACCAGCGCCTCGCCCACGCCCAGTTCACTGATGGCGGTTTCCAGGTCCAGCCCGGGGTTGGCGCGCATGGTGGTGGCCGCCACCTTGACCGCCTTCTGGTCCCGCGGGGTAAAGGCGCGCAGCGCATGCTGCACGCGGTTGCCCAGCTGACCCAGCACGGTGTCGGGGATGTCGGTCGGGTTCTGCGTGACGAAGTACACGCCCACGCCCTTGGAGCGCACCAGCCGCACCACCTGCTCGATCTTGTCGAGCAGCGCCTTGGGCGCATCGTTGAACAGCAGGTGGGCCTCGTCGAAGAAGAACACCAGCTTGGGCTTGTCCAGGTCGCCGGCCTCGGGCAGCTTCTCGAACAGCTCGGACAGCATCCACAGCAGGAAGGTGGCGTACAGCCGCGGCGCGTTCATCAGCTTGTCGGCGGCCAGGATATTGACCACGCCCTGGCCGTTCTCGGTCTGGATGAAATCTTCCAGGTTCAGCATCGGCTCGCCGAAGAAGACATCCCCACCCTGCGATTCCAGCGCGATCAGCCCGCGCTGGATGGCGCCGATCGAGGCGGCCGAGATATTGCCGTATTCGGTGGTGAACTGCCCGGCGTTGTCGCCGACATACTGCAGCATGGCGCGCAGGTCCTTGGCGTCGAGCAGCAGCAGGCCGTTGGCGTCGGCAATGCGGAACACCAGGTTCAGCACGCCCTGCTGGGTATCGTTCAGCTCCAGCATGCGCGACAGCAGCAGCGGGCCCATGTGCGAGACCGTGGCGCGCACCGGGTGGCCCTTCTCGCCGAACACATCCCACAGCGTGGTCGGGCACGCGCCCCATACCGGCTCGGGCAGGTTCAGGTCGGCCAGCCGCTGCTTGAGCTTGTCGGACGGCTGGCCGGCTTGCGAAATGCCGGTCAGGTCACCTTTGACGTCCGCCATGAAGACCGGCACGCCCAGGCGCGAGAAGCCCTGCGCCAGCGTCTGCAGCGTGACAGTCTTGCCGGTGCCGGTGGCGCCGGTGATCAGCCCGTGCCGGTTGCCCATCTGCGGCAGCAGCACCAGTTCATGTTCGGCGTTCTTGGCGATGAGGATGGGGTCGGCCATGATGTTCCTGGGTTACGTAAGTGTCTGATGGGATCTGGTGGATCGGGGCGGCGCGGGCAGGCCCGCGTGATAAAATCCTCGGCTGATTATAGCCAGCCGCCAGGCATATCCGTCACCTGGCGCGCGCTGTCCGAGGGCTTTGCCGCCCCCGCCACGGCGTGCATGGCGACCCCGCACAACATCACCGCAGATCACCGCATTCCGCTTCGGAGAGAATCATGGCCGGTCACTCGAAATGGGCCAATATCAAACACAAGAAGGCCGCCGCTGACGCCAAGCGCGGCAAGATCTGGACCCGCCTGATCAAGGAAATCACCGTTGCCGCCAAGCTTGGCGGCGGCGATGTCGACTCCAACCCGCGCCTGCGCCTGTCGATCGACAAGGCCATGGACGCGAACATGCCCAAGGACAACATCCAGCGCGCCATCCAGCGCGGCGTGGGCGGCATGGAAGGCGCCAACTACGAAGAAATCCGCTACGAGGGCTACGGCCTGGCCGGCGCGGCGATCATCGTCGACTGCCTGACCGACAACCGCACCCGCACCGTGGCCGAAGTGCGCCACGCGTTCTCCAAGCACGGCGGCAACATGGGCAACGAGGGTTCGGTGGCGTTCATGTTCACCCACTGCGGCCAGTTCCTGTATGCCCCCGGCACGCCGGAAGACAAGCTGATGGAAGCCGCGCTGGAAGCCGGCGCCGACGATGTCGTCACCAACGACGACGGCTCGATCGAAGTCACCTGCCCGCCCAACGATTTTTCGGCGGTCAAGGCCGCGCTGGAAGCCGCCGGCTTCAAGGCGGAAGTGGCCGACGTGGTGATGAAGCCGCAGAACGAAGTCAGCTTCAGCGGCGATGACGCGGTCAAGATGCAGAAACTGCTCGACGCCCTGGAAAACCTGGACGACGTGCAGGAAGTCTTCACCAACGCGGTGATCGAAGACTAAAACAGTAACAAGCCCCAACGGCGGCAGCCCGGCTCCAAAGACCCAAGCTGCCGCCTTTTTGCATGCGTTTCTTTTCTGGCAGTGGATCATGAAAGTATTGGTTGTCGGCTCGGGTGGACGTGAACACGCGCTGGCCTGGAAATTGGCCCAGTCCCCCAAGGTGCAGGTGGTGTACGTCGCGCCAGGCAACGGCGGGACCGCGCTCGACAAGCGCCTGCAGAATGTTCCGCTGACCGATCCCGAGGTCATCGCCGCCTTTGCCGAGCGCGAGGGCGTGGCCTTCACCGTGGTCGGCCCCGAGGCCCCGCTGGCCGCAGGCATCGTCGATATCTTCCGCGCCAAGGGCCTGCGCATCTTCGGGCCCACCCAGGCTGCCGCGCAGCTGGAATCATCCAAGGACTTCGCCAAGGCGTTCATGGAGCGCCACGGCATCCCGACCGCCGCTTACCAGACCTTCTCCGACGCCACCCAGGCGCACGCCTACATCGACGCCCAGGGCGCGCCGATCGTGATCAAGGCCGACGGCCTGGCCGCGGGCAAGGGCGTGGTAGTGGCGATGTCGCTGGAAGAAGCGCACACCGCGGTCGACATGATGCTGGCCGACAACAAGCTCGGCGATGCCGGCGCGCGCGTGGTGATCGAAGAGTTCCTGGACGGCGAGGAAGCCAGCTTTATCGTGCTGGTCGACGGCAAGAACGTGCTGGCGCTGGCCACCAGCCAGGACCACAAGCGCCTGCTGGACGCTGACGCCGGCCCCAACACCGGCGGCATGGGCGCGTATTCCCCCGCCCCGGTGGTCACGCCCGCGCTGCATGCGCGCGCGCTGCGCGAGATCATCCTGCCGACCGTGCGCGGCATGGAAAAGGACGGCATCCCGTACACCGGCTTCCTGTACGCCGGCCTGATGATCGACAAGGATGGCAACCTGAAGACGCTGGAATTCAACTGCCGCATGGGCGACCCCGAAACCCAGCCGATCCTGGCGCGCCTGAAGACCGACCTGGTCGATGTGATGGAGCACGCCGTCAATGGCAAGCTCGACAGCATCGAACTGGACTGGGACCGCCGCACCGCGCTGGGCGTGGTGATGGCCGCCTACGGCTATCCCGACAGCCCGCGCAAGGGTGATGCCATCACCGGCATCCCGGCGGAAACCGACGACAGCGTGACCTTCCACGCCGGCACCACCCTCAAGGACGGCACCCTGCTGACCTCGGGCGGGCGCGTGCTGTGCGTGGTGGGCCTGGCCGACACCGTCAAGGCAGCGCAGCGCGCCGCCTATGCCGCGGTCGAGCAGATCCGCTTCGACGGCATGCAGTACCGGACCGACATCGGCTACCGCGCCATCAAGCGCTGAACCGTCACGGCGAACGGCCTCAGCCAGTACAATCGTGACAACATTGTGAAGCACCCGGCAGCCAGCACGGCTGCCGGACGCCCACAGCCGGGTCCACCCGCATTCCGCCAATCATGATCGATTCCCAGGCAGTCCGTGCCTATCTGCTCGGTCTGCAAGACCGCATCACCGATGCCATCGGTGCCATCGACGGCCAGCCGTTCCTGACCGACGCCTGGGAGAAACCGCCCACCGACCGCCTGCGCGGCAGCGGCCGCACCCGCATCCTGGAAGGCGGCGCGGTGATGGAGCGCGCCGGCGTGGGCTTCTCGCACGTCAGCGGCGACACCCTGCCGCCGTCGGCCACGGCCAACCGGCCGGAGCTGGCCGGGCGCAGCTTCGAGGCCATGGGCGTGTCGCTGGTGTTCCACCCGCGCAATCCCTATGTGCCCACGGTCCACATGAACGTGCGCTGCTTCCTGGCGGTCAAGCCCGGGGCCGAGCCGGTATGGTGGTTCGGCGGCGGCATGGACCTGACGCCCTACTACGGCGACGCCGGCGACTGCACCCACTTCCACCGCACCTGCCAGCAGGCGCTGGCCCCCTATGGCGACGACCTGTACCCGCGCTTCAAGCAGTGGTGCGACGAGTATTTCTTCCTGCGCCACCGCAACGAGGCGCGCGGCGTGGGCGGGATCTTCTTCGATGACTTTTCCGCGCTGGGCTTCGAGCGCAGCTTTGCGATGATGCAATCGGTCGGCGACGCCTTCCTGGCGGCCTACCTGCCGATCCTGCAGGCGCGCAAGGACACGCCCTACGGCGAGCGCGAGCGCGGCTTCCAGGCCTACCGGCGCGGGCGCTACGTCGAATTCAACCTCGTGTTCGACCGCGGCACGCTGTTCGGCCTGCAATCGGGCGGACGCGCCGAATCCATCCTGATGTCGATGCCGCCGCTGGTGACCTGGCGCTATGACTGGCAACCGGAACCGGGCAGCCCCGAAGCGGCGCTGTACACCGATTTCCTGCCGGCGCGCGACTGGGCCTGACGCCTGACCTATGGCCAATCCAGCGCAACGCCGCAAGCCCGCCGCCGACGCGGGAGAACCGCCGCAACCGTCCGCCCGCCCCTATCGCCTGGGTATCCTTGGCGGCACTTTCGACCCACCCCATGTCGGCCACCTGGCACTGGCGCGGCTGTGCATCGAACACCTTGGGCTGGATGAGCTGGTGTGGATTCCCACCGGCCAGTCGTGGCAAAAAGGCGACGACGTGACCCCTGCCGCCGATCGCCTGGCCATGACCGGACTGGCCGCCGCGGCGCTTGGCGACAGCGGCGCCAAAGTCCGCGTGAGCCGCATGGAAGTGGACCGCGCCGGTCCCAGCTACACCATCGACACCGTACGCCAGCTGCGCGCCGAATACGGCCCCGAAGCCTCGCTGTGCTGGCTGATGGGCGCCGACCAGCTGCTGCGCCTGCACACCTGGCACGGCTGGCAGGCACTGTTCGAACACGTGCACCTGTGCACCGCCACGCGGCCGCGCTTTGCGCTGGCGGCACTGGAGGGGCCGGTGCTGGCGGCACTGGCCGAGCGCCAGGCTGACACGCACCTGATACAATGCACGCCCTCCGGCCGGATGTGGATTGACCAGACGCTCGCCGTCGACCTGTCTTCCACCCACCTGCGCCAGCGGCTGGCAGCCGGCCAGCCGGCAGATGACCAACTGCCGCCCGGCGTGGCACACTACATTGCCAACCACGGGCTGTACCGCAACGCCCCGGCCAGGGCATGACCGGGGTTGGTTGTACCAATCCCGGCGCCCACCCCCAACCGATCTCAGCTGAACAAGAAGACACCATGGATATTCGTAAACTGCAACGCGCCATCGTCGACGGCCTCGAGGATGTCAAAGCGCAGGACATCAAGGTGTACGACACCAGCCACCTGACCGAACTGTTCGACCGGGTGGTGATTGCCAGCGGGACATCCAACCGCCAGACCAAGGCGCTGGCAGCGTCGGTGCGGGATACGGTGAAGGGAGCCGGCGGCCATATCGTGGCGGTCGAGGGCCTGGAAACCGGCGAATGGGTGCTGGTCGACTGCGGCGACGCCGTGGTCCACATCCTGCAGCCGCAGTTGCGCCTGTACTACAACCTGGAAGAGATCTGGGGCGACAAGCCGGTGCGCATGAAGCTGGCCACCGGCGGCCGTGGCCTGGCCAAGGCCAGCGAGCCGATGGACGAGGACGAGGATGAAGCCCCGGTGCGCACCGTGCGCCGCGCCAGCAACCTGCGCCCCGCGCTGGCCCGCCTGCCCGAAGGCATGAAGGAGCCGTCGCCGCCGATGGGCCATGAGGACACCGACGCGGACGCCATCGCCACCATCCGCAAGCCGGCCCGCAAGACCGCCACCAAGACCGCCACCAAGACGGCAGCCACCAAGACCGCCGGCACCCGTGCCGCCGCGCCGCGCAAGACCGCTGCCGGCACCACCGCGCGCAAGGCTGCAACCAAGACCGCGGCGAAGAAGGCCCCGAGCAAGACCGCTGCCAGCAAGACCGCAGCGGCCAAGCCGGCCGCGCGCAAGCGCACCACCCGCTCGGCCTGAGCCCCGCTGCGCGGCCGCCAGGCGGCCGCGCCGCATGACCCATCCTCAGCCCCATGCAACTGGTGATCGTGGCCGTCGGCCACAAGATGCCCGGCTGGATCGAAACCGGCTTCAGCGAGTACGCCAAGCGCATGCCGCCCGAGCTGCGCATCGAACTGCGCGAGGTCAAGCCCGAAACCCGCTCGTCCAGCAACAACGCCGCCACCGTGATGCAGCGCGAAGCTGCGCGCATCGAGGCGGTGCTGGGCTCGCTGTCGAAGCAGTGCCGCATCGTCGCGCTGGATGAGCGCGGGCGCGACTTCACCACTGTGCAACTGGCCGCGCAGCTGACCGACTGGCAGCGCGAGGGCGGCGACGTGGCCTTCCTGATCGGCGGCGCCGACGGGCTCGACCCGGCCCTGAAAGCCCGCGCCAGCACCCTGATCCGGCTGTCCAGCCTGACCCTGCCGCACGGCATGGTGCGCGTGCTGCTGGCCGAGCAGCTGTACCGCGCCTGGTCCGTCACGCAGAACCACCCCTATCATCGGGCCTGATCCCGGCTATCGCCGGAAGGCCCCTCCGCCGCGATGCCCGACACCCTGCACGACTATCTTTACCTCGCCTCGCAGAGCCCGCGCCGCCGCGAGCTGTTGACCCAGCTCGGCGTGCGCTACGAACTGCTGCTGGCTGATGACGACGAGGATGCCGAAGCGCTTGAGGCCGTCCAGCCCGGCGAAACCCCCGACGACTACGTCCAGCGCGTCTGCGCGCTGAAGGCCGAAGCCGCGCTGCGCCGCCGCGAACGCCGCGCGCTGCCCGATGCGCCGGTGCTGACCTCCGACACCACGGTCTGCCTGGGCGGCCGCATCCTGGGCAAACCCGCCGACGGCGCCGATGCCGCGGCCATGCTGGGCGCGCTCTCGGGCAGCACCCACCGCGTCCTGACCGCAGTGACGATCGTGTCGACCACAGGCATGCGGCATGCGCTGTCGATCTCCGAAGTCACCTTCCGCCCGATGCAGCCCGCCGAGATCGAGCGCTACGTCGCCAGCGGCGAGCCGCTCGGCAAGGCCGGTGCCTACGGCATCCAGGGCCGCGCGGCCGAGTTCGTGGAGCGGATCGCGGGCAGCTATTCAGGTATCATGGGCTTGCCCTTGTTTGAGACGGCGGCGTTACTTCGCCAGGCCCGCCTGCAGTTCTGAGCAGCGCCCTCCGTGCCCAGACAAGACCCGGCCCCCGCGCCGGGCCACCCTATACAGCCGGGCCACCGGCGACGCGTTTCACCCGCTATGACTGAAGACATCCTCGTCAACATCACGCCCCAAGAGACCCGCGTCGCCATCGTGCAGCAGGCCGCCGTGCAGGAACTGCATGTCGAACGCACGCTGACGCGCGGGCTGGTCGGCAATATCTACCTGGGCAAGGTGGTGCGCGTGCTGCCCGGCATGCAATCGGCCTTTATCGACATCGGCCTGGAACGCGCCGCCTTCCTGCACGTGGCCGACATCTGGCATCCGCGCGATGCCGACCGCAACAATTCCACCCCGCAGCTGGCCATCGAGAAAACCCTGTTCGAGGGCCAGGCGCTGATGGTGCAGGTGATCAAGGATCCGATCGGCACCAAGGGGGCGCGGCTGTCGACGCAAGTGAGCATCGCCGGGCGCACGCTTGTCTACCTGCCGCAGGATCCGCATATCGGCATCTCGCAGCGCATCGAAGGCGAAGTGGACCGCGAGGCGCTGCGCAACCGAGTACAGGGCCTGGTGCCCGCGGACGAGCGCGGCGGCTTTATCGTGCGCACCATCGCCGAGGAAGCGACCGACGAGGAACTCGGCAACGATATCGCCTACCTGCGCAAGATCTGGGGCGCGATCCGGCAGAACGCCACCACCCAGCCCGCGCCCAGCCTGCTCTACCAGGACCTGAATCTGGCCCAGCGCGTGCTGCGCGACTTTATCAACGACGCCACCGGCGTGATCCAGATCGACTCGCGCGAGAACTACCAGATGCTGCTGGAGTTCGCCAAGGAATACACCCCGGCGGTGCTGCCGCGACTGTCGCACTACACCGGCGAGCGCCCGATCTTCGACCTGTTCAATATCGACGCCGAGATCGAGAAGGCGCTGTCGCGCCGGGTTGACCTGAAGTCGGGCGGCTACCTGATGATCGACCAGACCGAGGCGATGACGACCATCGACGTCAACACCGGCGGCTACGTGGGCGCGCGCAATTTCGACGACACCATCTTCAAGACCAACCTTGAGGCGGCCCACACCATCGCGCGGCAGCTGCGCCTGCGCAACCTCGGCGGCATCATCATCATCGACTTTATCGATATGGAGAACGCCGAGCACCGCGACGCGGTGCTGTCCGAGCTGAAGCGAGCGCTCGCACGTGACCGCACCCGCATCACGGTCAACAGCTTCTCGCAACTGGGCCTGGTAGAGATGACGCGCAAGCGCACGCGCGAGTCGCTGGCGCATGTGCTGTGCGAGCAATGCCCGGTCTGCCAGGGCAAGGGCCAGGTCAAGACGCCGCGCACGGCCTGCTACGACATCCTGCGCGAGATCATGCGCGAATCGCGCCAGTTCAACCCGCGCGAATTCCGCATCCTGGCCTCGCAGGAAGTGATCGACCTGTTCCTGGAAGAAGAAAGCCAGCATCTGGCGATGCTTGGCGACTTCATCGGCAAGCCGATTTCGCTGCAGGTGGAATCGACGTTCCACCAGGAGCAATACGACATCATCCTGATGTGAAGATGCCGGCGCAGGCATGGAAAGGCCCGCTCACTGGCGGGCCTTTCTGCATTCTGGCCGGGCTAGGGCCGGATCACGACTTGCGGACTCACCACGAAGGCGGGTTCGGGCTGGTAATACACAGCCGGCGGCGGCTGGTACACGACCGGCCGGTCCTTGCACTTGCGCTCTTCCTTGTACTCGCCGTTGTCTTTCCACTTGCGCTTGATCTTGCAGTTGCCGACCCAGAACTCTTCCTTGTAGTCGCCGCCCTTGTACCGGCGCGCGTAGTGGTGATCGTCGTCCCAGTCGTCGGCATGGGCGGCGGCGGAGATGGTGCCAAGGAGCACGGGCAATACAACTAGGGAAACAAAGACGCGGGGCTTCATTTTTGGGGGCGGCAAGCGATGGTTGAGGAAGGCTAGCACGCCAAATCCCGCATCTGTGTATCAAGCTGTTTACGAACGTAACCACGTTGCGGCGCCTGCGCCTGTCCGCCTGCGTCCGCCTCCTTACGGACTCGGGGATGGTCCTACTCCAATTCCGTTTGCCATCCGCTATAACTAAGCCAAGGTAGTCAGCGGCATCCGCACGGATGCCGCGCCCGGCTTGCCGCCCCGATGCGAGGCGCGGCCCGGTCGGCAAGCAAGGAGTCCGGCATGAACGCCACGAACCATGGGGCCTGTCTGCTGGCCGTTCTGTTGTCGGTGGCGTGCGCGCCATTGCCGATCGCCCAGCGCGCGCCCGTACCGCCGCCCGAGGCGAAGGGCGAAGCTGCCGCCGCGCCCAAGGAGCGCGCCACCCCGATCGCGAACAAGACCATCAACATTGCCGCCGCCTGCAAGCGCACCGAGGAAGACGGCTTCCGCGAAGACGCGCTGATGGACGTCAAGGCCAACGAAGTGCGTGCGCTCAAGTGGAAGCTGTGGGTATCGCGGCGCGGCAGTTGCGAATTCAACCTGGCCGAGTTCCGCCAGGTCCGCGAGACCCCGCACATCGAACTGCAGGCCATCGACGGCAGCCAGTGCAAGCTGCTGGTGTGGCAGGACCCGCGCCGCGTGACGCTGGCCCATGCCCGCTGCGAGAAGCACTGCACGCCCGGCATCTACGAGCAGGCGTGGCCGGTGCTGTTCGATCCGAAGAGCGGAGCCTGCGCCGAAGTGCGCTGACCCCGATCGCCGGCGTTACCTTTACCTGGCCTTTGGCACCCGGCCCATCAGGTAGAACTCGTCGTTCGGGCGCATGCTGATCGTGTTCGCCATCCGGTTCGACAGGCCGAAGAACGCCGTGATGGCGGCAATATCCCAGGCATCCTCCTCGGAAAAACCGTGCTCGCGCAGCGCAGCAAAGTCGGCATCGCCCACTTCATGCGACGCCTTGCACACCTTCATCGCAAAGTCGAGCATCGCGCGCTGGCGCGGCGCAATATCCGCCTTCAGGTAGTTCACCGCCACCTGGTCCGCCACCAGCGGCTTCTTCTCATAGATGCGCAGGATCGCGCCATGCGCTACCACGCAGTACAGGCACTGGTTGGCACCGGAGGTCGCCACTACGATCATCTCGCGCTCGCCCTTGGTCAGGCCGCCGTCCTTGAGCATGAGCGCGTCGTGGTAGGAGAAGAACGCGCGGAACTCGTCGGGTCGGTGCGCCAGCGCCAGGAAGACGTTGGGGACGAAGCCGGCTTTTTCCTGGACCTCCAGGATGCGGGCGCGGATGTCGTCGGGGAGATCGGTCAGCGCGGGGATGGGGTAGCGGCTGATGGGGAATGCCGTGTCGGACATGGTGGTCTCCGGTTGGATATGCTTCATCGATCGTGAGCTTCTGATGCAGATACTAACGGATCGGCTCGTGCGTGGCGGGCGCCATGTCGCCCACGCATCGCACGGACACATGTCCGATGGATAAGGCATACTACGCACCTTCCGAACCAGGCGGGCATGCTGCCCGCCCTACTGTTCCTGATGAAACGTATTCTCATCGTCAAGCTGACCTCCCTCGGCGACATGGTGTTCACCCAGCCGCTGGTCGCAGACCTGCAGCGGGCTTTTCCCGGCGTCAAGATCGACTGGATCGCCGACGAATATTGCGCCGACGTGCCGCGCTGGAATCCGAATATCGAGCGTGTGATTTCCGCGCCGCTGCGCGGCTTCAAGAAGTCGCGCAATTGGGCTGGCTTGCGTGCGATCTTCAGTGCACTGCGTGAACTGCGCCGCGAGAAGTATGATGCGGTGCTGGACGTCCACGGCGTCTACAAGAGCGCCATCGTGACGTTCCTGGCACGCACGCGCAAGCGCTATGGCTACCCCGTGCAAGAGTTGGGCGAGAGCGGCGCTCGCTTCGCCTACAACCGTGTGTTCCAGCCATTTGTCGAAGAAGATTGCGCGCGGCAGCGGATGCGCCGCGCCGTCAGCCGCGCCTTGGGCTATGAGCTGGCCAGGGAGATGGACTACGGCCTGGAGATGCCCGCAGACACGCCGGCGCTGGCCGCCAAGGGTCCGTACGCGATGCTGTTCCATGCCACCTCGAGCGAAGAAAAGAAGTGGCCGGTCGCCGACTGGATCAGCGTGGGCAGCGCGATCTCGGCGCGCGGGCTGCGCGTGCTGGTGCCCTGGGGCAACGACGCGGAGCGCAAGGAAGCCGAAACCATCGCCGCCAGCGTGCCCAACGCCGAAGTGATGCCGCGCCTGAGCATCACCGGCGTGGCGCAGATGGTAGGCAAGGCATCGCTGGTGGTTGGCATGGACACCGGCTTCGTGCATATCGCCGATGCGCTGCGCCGCCCGACCGTGATCCTGTTCACGACCACGTCGCGCCACCTGTACGGCGTCGATGCGCCGGGCCGCGCGGTCTCGCTGGGCGGCGGCGGCGCGGTGCCGCGGCGGGATCAGGTGCTGGCTGCCATCGATGAAGTGCTGGGCGTGCAGCCGCCCGTCACCTCGCCAAACTGAGCACGATGGAAACGACAAAGGCCGGCGCAAGCGCCGGCCTTTGTCGTTGGTAGGTCCGTTACCCTCGCTGCGTCGCGAACTGGATCCGGTGCAGCCCGGCGTACAGGCCGTTGGCCGCCAGCAGCTGCGCATGCGTGCCCTGCTCCGCCACGCGGCCCTGGTCCAGCACGGCGATGCGGTCGGCGTTCTCGATGGTGGACAACCGGTGCGCAATCACCAGCGTGGTCCGGCCCTTCATCAGTGCCTCCAGCGCCGCCTGCACCTGGCGCTCCGACTCCGAATCCAGTGCCGAAGTGGCCTCGTCCAGGATCAGGATCGGTGCGTTCTTGTACAGCGCCCGGGCAATCGCCAGCCGCTGGCGCTGGCCACCGGACAGCTTCATGCCGTTGTCGCCGATATTGGTGTTCAGGCCCTCCGGCAGCCCCTTGACCGTTTCCGTCAGGTAGGCGGCCGCCAGCGCGCGCTCGACGCGGGCCATGTCGATCTCGCTGTCGGATTGCGTGCCATATGCCACATTGGCGGCGACGGTGTCGTTGAACAGCACCACGTCCTGGCTGACGAAGGCAATCTGGTTGCGCAGGTCCTTCAGCGACAACTCGGTCAGCGGCGTGCCGTCCAGCAGGATGCGCCCGGCAGTGGGGTCGAAGAAGCGCGGCACCAGGTTGACCAGCGTGGTCTTGCCGCTGCCCGACGGGCCCACCAGCGCCACCACCTCGCCCGGACTGACACGCAGGTCAATGCCCTCCAGCGCGGCGCGCGATGCTTCACCGTAGCGGAAGCCGACTTGCTCGAAGGCCAATTCGCCACGGGCACGATCCAGCATCTTGCCACCGTCCTGCGGCTCGATCGGTTCATCGATCAGCCGGAAGATCATCTCAGCTGCGGTGATGCCGCGCGTCAGCGGCTGGTTGATGTCGGTCAGGTGCTTGAGCGGCGAGATCAGCAGCAGCATCGCCATCACAAAGCCGGTAAAACCCCCCACCGTGGTCTGGTTGGCCTGCGCCTGCACCATCGCAATGGTGATGATCACCGACAGCGCCAGCGCGGCCAGGAAGGCCGTGACCGGCTGGTTCAGCCCGCCGGCAACCGCCATGCGCATCGAGTAGTTCTTGAGCCGCTCGGCCACGGTGCGGAAGCGGCCCATCTCGTAGGCTTCGCCGCCGTGCAGCTTGACCACCTTGTAGCCGCCCACGGCCTCTTCCACGACATAGGCAGCGTTGTTGGTAAATGCCTGGTGATCGCGGTTGAGCTTGCGCAGCCGGCGGTTGATCTTCGACATCAGGTAGCCAATCACCGGCAGGATCA
This sequence comes from Cupriavidus sp. UYPR2.512, assembly GCF_000379565.1. Lineage (NCBI taxonomy): Bacteria > Pseudomonadati > Pseudomonadota > Betaproteobacteria > Burkholderiales > Burkholderiaceae > Cupriavidus > Cupriavidus sp. UYPR2.512. The sequence continues at coordinate 83,249 of NZ_KB903075.1, forward strand.
CCGCCACGATCAGGGTCAGGCGCCAGTTGGTATAGAAGAGGTAGATCAGCAGCGCGACAACCGTCAGCGAGTCCCGCACCAGCGTGATAAAGACGCTGGTCAGGATCTGCAGCACCTGGTTGACCTCGAAGATCACGGCATTGATCAGCGAAGCCGCCGTGTTGCGGTGGAAGAACGACGCCGGCGCCTGCAGCAGGCGCTCGAACATCTGCAGGCGCATCTTCAGCAGCACGCGGTTCGAGATCAGGTTCAGCAGGTAGCCCGAGGCAAACTGCGCCACGCCGCGGATCAGGGCCACGCCGGTCAGGATGGCGGGGACATGCCACAGCGTGCCGGCGTAATCGCCGCCGAAGCCCTTGTCGAGCAGATCGTTGACGACCTTGGGAATCACCCCTTCGCTGCCCGCCACGACCGCCATGGCAAGGATGGCGCCGACGAAGATGCGCAGTTCAGGGCGCAGGTAAGACCAGAGCCGGCTGGCCATGCTGGACGGCACGGCGGCACCTGGCGAAATGGGCGGTTTGGATGTGGTCACTGATATGTCTTCTGTGTGGAGGCGGCGTGCCGGCCCGGCGCTAGCCCGGCCGCTTCTGCCGGGCTACCCGAAGGAAGGGCCTGACGATGAGCTGGAACAGGAAGCGCTGATAGACGTAGCGGCGCAGATAATAGCCGATGCTGCGGCGAGCCTTGTCGGTGGCGTCCAGGTCGGCGCGATGCGTTTCGAGCGACGAGGTCTCGGCCAGGTCGGTCAGGCCGATGCAATACGGCACCACCGCGCTGACCGACACCAGGCCCTGCTTTTCGAAGGCCGACCAGTAGTCGGCCGCGCACCACATCGGCTGCAAGCCCGCCAGCAGCCGCTGCGCCGCGGCGCGCGTCACCACGTAGCCGTGCGCGCGCCACCATTCGCCGTAGCGCCTGACCAGGCGTCGTTCGCCGCCGAGCCTGCGGGCACCCCAGCGGGTGTACTTGTCGACATGGGACAGCAGCACCACCTCGGCCCGGTCCGGATCCAGGCGCGACTCCAGGTCGGCCAGCACGGTGGCCAGGTCGGGGCCAGGCGAAGCATCGTCCTCCAGCACCAGCGCAAAGGCGGCGCCGTCGTCCAGCATCTTGCGGTACACCCCAAGGTGGCTCAACCCGCACCCGACCTCGCCCCGGCTCATGGGCCGGTAGCGCGCGGCGGCCGCGGCGGCATCGTACTTGCTGGCCACCTCCTCCTCCGCCAGCACGCGGCCATCCACGGCCCGGAACACCTGGAACGGGATGCCAAGGCCCGCCAGCTGGCCGGAAATGCGCTCCCGGCGTTCCAGCGCGGTGTCGAGATTGATGACGTAAGCGCCGATCATGCGGCCAGCGCCTGTGCGTCCGGTCTTGCCCGGATTGCAGCCGGGAAGAGAGAGACCAATGCTGCACGCGCAGGCAGAAGGGAGACTTCTTTCATCCCGGCGGAACGGGACAATTGTGCTCGTATCATCAATTTGTGTTTCAGGAAACGGCCCGCGAGCCGACTCGATGGCATCAGGGTGCGCGAAGGGCGCCATGCGCCGGTGCGGTAGAATACGCGGTCTCGATCCAGCGCCTGGCGCCGTGGGCGACTCCGGCGGCCCGCCGGTCTTGTCCGACCTGCGTGCCTCCCCTATGTTCCATGAGAGTCTCGGCCGTCATCATTACCAGGAATGAAGCTCACAATATCGGGCCATGCCTCGAAAGCGTGTCCTGGTGCGAAGAGGCGATTATAGTGGATTGGGCCAGCACGGATGACACAGTGGCGATTGCGCGTGCCGCCGGCGCCACGGTCATCCAGACCGACGACTGGCCCGGGTTCGGCCCGCAGAAGAACCGCGCGGTCGACGCCGCCACGGGCGACTGGATCCTGAGTCTCGATGCCGATGAACGTGTCACGCCCGCCTTGCGCGACGAGATCCTGGGCCAGCTGGAGCGCGCCAACGCCCACGCGCTTGCGCTGCCGCGCCTGTCAGCGTTCTGCGGCACCTTCGTGCGCCACGCAGGCTGGTATCCGGACTATGTGACCCGCGTCTTCCGCAAGGGCCGCGGCCGCTTCACGAATGACCTGGTCCACGAACACCTGAAGGTGGACGATCCGGTCACCCATCTGCGCGAGCCGCTGATCCATTACAGCTACCGCACACTGTCGGACGTGCTGCGCAAGATCGACAGCTACTCCAGCGCAGGCGCGCAGCAGGCCTACGCGCGGGGCAAGCGCAGCTCGGTGGCGTCCGCCGCGGGCCACGGCCTGTGGGCCTTCATCCGGACCTATCTGCTCAAACGCGGCTTCCTGGACGGCAGCGCAGGCTTCGGCGTGGCGCTGATGAATGCGCAGGCAAGCTACTACAAGTACGCCAAGCTGGCGCAGTTGCAGGCCGACGCCGATATCAAGGCAGCCGCCCCTGAGGTCACCCGTTGAGGTCGCCGGCCGCCCCTCCTCTCTATTCCATGCATCGATGAAAGTTGGCATCTCCTGCAATCGCTTCGGCGCTGGCGGCGGCCTGGAACGCTATGCGCTCGACATCAGCCGGGCAATGGCGGGCCGCGCCGGCACCGAGGTATCGGTCTACGCGCGCCGCTTCGACGCCGGCATGGCGCAGTCGGCCGGCATTGCCCCGCACCGGATCGTGGTGTCGTGGCTGCCCGGCAAGCTGCGCGACCGCTACTTCTCGTGGCGGCTGCAAGCGCGCCGTCCCGCGGATGAAGTGCTGATCGGCTGCAACCGCGTGCGCGGCTCCGATATCGCCATCTGCGGCGGCACCCATCGCGGCTATCTCGCTGCACGCGGCACGACAGCGCGCCGCTCGGACCACTGGCAGATCGAACTTGAGAGTGCCCAGTACGCCGGGGCGCACCGCGTGGTCGCGCACTCCGCCTTGATGCAGCGGGAGGTAGTTGAGCTGTACGGCATCCCCGAAGATCGCGTCGAGCTGATCTACCCGCCGGTCGATACGCAGCGCTTCACCCCGGTCGATGCCGCCACCCGGGCGGCCCTGCGCCGCGAGTTCGGCTTCGGCGACGACGAGATCGTCTTCCTGTTCCCGTCGTCGGGCCATGCCCGCAAGGGCTTCGACCTGCTGGCCGACTACTTCTCGAAATCCAGCCTGCCGATCACACTGGCGGTGGCTGGGCGCCCGGTCGGGCGCACCATCGCGCGGGTCCGTGAACTGGGCTACAGCAGCAGGATCGACGCGCTCTACCGCGCCGCGGACTTCACCATCCTGGCATCAGGCTATGAGCCGTTCGGGCTGGTCGGCGTGGAATCGGTGCTGTGCGGCACACCGCTGGTCTTTGCTGACAATATCGCCTGCCTGGAGGTGATCCGGGCGCAGGCCGTGCATGCGTTTTCACGCGAACGTGCCGAAACGCTGGACCATGCCATTCGCGCCGCGGTCGACTCGGCGCGCGCCGGCAAGGGCCGGCTGGCGAACCCGATTGCGATGCTGGACTACGATCCCGGCATCGACGCCCATGTCGATGCCCTGCTGACGCTGGCCGCCAGCGCGCGCGCCGCCCGGCAGGCGGCCTGAGGCCGCCGCTTCCGTGGCTTATTCGTAAACCGTGCTGACACTGTCCGGCGACAGCGCCAGCCGCAAGGCCATCAGCGCATCGTCCGACGGCACCACACGCCAGTCAGGGCCCAGCATGGCCTCGCACGAGGCCGCCGCCGACTGGTAGTGGATGCGCACCGGCAGACCCTGCGCACCGCTGGCCCGGGCCAGGTGCGGCATCAGCAGTTCACGCAACATCCCGGCCGACGAATTCCCATTCATCGACAACCGCACGGCACTGGCAAACTTGACGCGTGCGGCCACCAGGTCCATCACCGACTCCGCCGTAAACCTGACCCCGCCGGTAAACGTATCGTGCCGCGCATTCCCCGTGGCAATCAACAACTCGTCCTCGCGGAACATTTGCCGGTTGGCGTCGAAGACCTCGTTGAACACCGTCATCTCGACCAGCCCGGTGCCGTCGTCCAGCGTCACGATCAGCATCTTGCCGCGCTGGGTCATCTGCGTGCGGATGCCGGCGATCACGCCGGCGATGGTCTTGCCGCGCACGTCGCGGCCGAAGCCGCCGCCGTTGCCCTGCACTTCCTTTTCCAGCGCGGCCAGCGTGCCCTTGTTGAAGCGGCGGACCTCGTCGCGGTAGGCGTCGAACAGGTGGCCGGAGAAGTAGTAGCCAAGCGCCTGCTTCTCTTCCTGCAGCGTGCGCTTGGCGCTCCAGCGCGCCTCGTCGAGCAGCTCGGGGCGGTGCGCTTCGCCGGCATCGCCCATCAGGTCGAACAGCGACACCTGGTTGGCGGACTCGGCCTTCTGCTCGGCGGCCTCCATGGCGATCGGCACCGATGCCAGCAGTTGGGCGCGGTTGTCGTTCAGGCTGTCGAAAGCGCCCGCGCGGATCAGGGCCTCCATGGTGCGGCGGTTGACCTGGCGGCGGTCGACGCGCTCGCAGAAATCAAACAGATCGGTGAACGGGCGCTCTTCGCGCGCGCGCAGGATGTCTTCAATGGCGCCCTGGCCGCTGCCCTTGATGCCGCCCAGGCCGTAGCGGATGGTCTTGGCGTCGGTCGGCGCGAAGCGGTATTCGCTGGCGTTGACGTCGGGCGGCAGCACCGCGAGCTTGTTGAGCTTGCAGTCCTCGTAGAGGATCTTGACCTTGTCGGTGTCATCCATGGCCAGCGACATGTTGGCTGCCATGAATTCGGCCGGGTGGTGAGCCTTGAGCCACGCGGTGTAGTACGCCAGCAGCGCATAGGCCGCCGCGTGCGACTTGTTGAAGCCGTAGCCCGCGAACTTCTCCATCAGGTCGAAGATGTCGTCGGCCTGCTGCGCGGAAAGTCCGTTCTTGTCGGCACCTTCGCGGAACATCACGCGGTGCTGCGCCATTTCCTCGGGCTTCTTCTTGCCCATGGCGCGGCGCAGCAGGTCGGCGCCGCCGAGCGAGTAGCCGCCGATGATCTGCGCCATCTGCATCACCTGCTCCTGGTAGACCATGATGCCGTAGGTCTCTTTCAGGACGGGCTCGACGCGCGGATCCGGGTACTCCACCTTCTCGCGGCCGTGCTTGCGCGCGCAGAAGCTGGGGATCAGGTCCATCGGGCCGGGGCGGTAGAGCGCCACCAGCGCGATGATGTCCTCGAAGCGGTCAGGCTTGGCGTCCTTGAGCATGCCCTGCATGCCGCGGCTTTCCAGCTGGAACACGGCGACCGTGTTGGCGGTCTTGAGGATATCGAAGGCGGGGCTGTCGTCGAGCGGGATATGGCTGCAGTTCCAGTCGGCCTTGCCGGGGTCCAGGCGGCGGATATAGCGCTCGGCCCAGTCCAGGATGGTCAGCGTGGTCAGGCCCAGAAAGTCGAACTTGACCAGGCCCGCGGCCTCGACGTCGTCCTTGTCGTACTGGCTGACTACGCCGCTCATGCCGTCGTTCTGCGCGCCCTGCGTGTACAGCGGGCAGAAATCGGTCAGCCTGCCGGGCGCGATCAGCACGCCGCCGGCGTGCATGCCGACGTTGCGCGTCATGCCTTCCACGCGCTGCGCCAGTTCCAGCAGCTGGCGCACTTCTTCCTCGTTGCTCTCGCGCTCGGTCAGCAGCGGCTCTTCCTTCTTGGCCTCTTCGATGGTGACCAGCTTGCCCGGCTTGAACGGGATCAGCTTGGCAATGCCGTCGACAAAACCGTAGCCGAGGTCGAGCACGCGCCCCACGTCGCGCACCGCGGCCTTGGCCGCCATGGTGCCGAAGGTGGCGATCTGCGACACCGCGTCCTTGCCGTACTTCTCCTTCACGTACGTGATCACGCGATCGCGCCCGTGCTGGCAGAAGTCGATGTCGAAGTCGGGCATCGAGACCCGTTCCGGGTTCAGGAAACGCTCGAACAGCAGTGCGTACTTGAGCGGATCCAGGTCGGTAATGCCCAGCGCATACGCCACCAGCGAACCGGCACCCGAGCCGCGGCCCGGTCCCACCGGCACGCCGTTGTTCTTGGCCCAGTTGATAAAGTCCGCCACGATCAGGAAGTAGCCGGGGAAGCCCATCTTGATGATGGTGCCGGTCTCGAACTCCAGCCGTGCGTAGTATTCCGGGCGTCTGGCTTCGCGCACCGCCTCGTCGGGGAACAGCACCGCCAGGCGCTTCTCCAGGCCGTCCTTGGCCATGTGGACGAGGTAGTCGTCCAGCGACATGCCGTCGGGCGTCGGGAACAGCGGCAGGCGCGGCTTGCCCAGCTCCAGCGTCAGGTTGCAGCGGCGCGCGATTTCGACCGCGTTCTCCAGCGCCGAGGGGATGTCCGCGAACAGCGCGCACATCTCGTCCTGGGTCTTGAAGTACTGGTCGGTGGTAAAGCGCCGGGTGCGGCGCGGATTGGCCAGCAGCTCGCCCTCGGCGATGCACACGCGCGCCTCGTGCGCGGTGTAGTCGTCCGGCGTCATGAACTGCACCGGATGCGTGGCCACCACCGGCAGTTGCAGTTCCGCCGCCAGCTGCACGGCCTGCTGTACGTAGGCATCGGTGCCGGCATTGCCGGCGCGCTGCAGTTCGATGTAGAAGCGCTGCGCGAATACCGTGGACCAATGCAGTGCCGCGCGGCGCGCACTGTCGGCATTGCCGTTAGCCAGCGCCATGCCGATATCGCCACCCATTGCGCCCGACAGGGCGATCATGCCGGTCGCCAGCGGCAGGTCGTCTTCGCCGGGTTCCAGGAACCAGGCCGGATCGATCTCGGCGCGGCCGCGGTGCTGGTTGCCCAGCCACGCGCGCGACAGCAGCATGCACAGGTTCAGGTAGCCGCGGCGGTCCTGCACCAGCAGCAGCAGGCGCGACGGCTTGTCGCGGTCCTCGGCGTTGGTGAGCCAGACGTCGGCGCCGACCACCGGCTTCACGCCGCCGGCGCGCGCCTCCTTGTAGTAACGGATCAGCCCGAAGGCGTTGGCAAGATCCGTCAGGGCGAGCGCGCCCATGCCATCGGCGGCGGCGGCCTTGACGGCGTCTTCCAGGCGGACGATGCCGTCCACGATGGAATATTCGGAATGCAGGCGGAGGTGTACGAAGCGGGGTGCGGACATGGGCGATATTGTACCGGCTCAGCCCGCTGGCATGCCTCCGATATTGCGTGCAGGCGGCCTGGCGCGAGCGCCTGGCATAGCTGATCGCAGCGCTTGGGAATGCGCGGCGCCGGCGCCCGCACGCGTTATAATTTCGCCTTTCCAATCAGGCAGTTATCGCAAGCCGTCGGCGCCCTCCCGGACGCAGCCGTGCAGGCACAGTCTCTCATGCAGATCGTCAATATTTCCGCTTACAAATTCGTCTCGCTGGATGACATCGAGACCCTGCGCCCGGCCATGCGCGAGCGTTGCGAAGCGGCCGGCCTGAAGGGCACGATCCTGCTCGCGCCGGAAGGCATCAATATGTTCCTGGCCGGCCCGCGCGCAGCCATCGACGGTTTCATGGCCTGGCTGCACGCCGATGCGCGCTTTGCCGATATCGCGCCCAAGGAAAGCCTGTCGGAAAACCAGCCCTTCAAGCGCATGCTGGTGCGCGCCAAGAAGGAAATCATCACCATGAAGATGCCGCTGATCCGCCCCGAGGAAGGCCGCGCGCCGTCAGTGCGGCCGGCCGACCTGAAGCGCTGGCTGGACCAGGGGCACGACGACGAAGGCCGCCCGGTGGTGCTGCTGGACACGCGCAATGATTTCGAAGTCGCGGTTGGCACGTTCGAAGACGCCGTCGAATACGACATCGCCAAGTTCAGCGAATTTCCCGACGCAGTGGCGGCCCACAAGGCGGAGCTGGAAGGCAAGACCGTGGTGTCGTTCTGCACCGGCGGCATCCGCTGCGAGAAGGCGGCGATCCATATGCAGGAAGTCGGGGTCGAGCGCGTGTACCAGCTTGAGGGCGGCATCCTGAAGTACTTCGAGGAAGTCGGCGGCAGCCACTATCGCGGCGACTGTTTCGTCTTTGACTACCGCACCGCGCTGAACCCCAGCCTGGAGCCGGCTGGCCCCAAGCAGTGCTTTGCCTGCCGCGCGGTGGTCACGCCGCAGGAGCAGCAAAGCCCGCATTACGTGGTCGGCAAGAGCTGCCCCCGCTGCATCGGCAGCAAGGACCAGGCCGCAGCGTAAGCACCCGGCGGCTCAGGCCGCCAGCAGGTGGTAAAGATTGCGCAGCATGCCCGCGGTGGCGCCCCAGATAAAGCGGTGGCCGCCAGTCTCGCGCGGATAGGGCATGGCGTAGAACACCCGCTCACCGTCAACCCAGCGGAACAGGCGCCGTTCATGGTGGGACGGGTCCATCAGGAACGCGAGCGGCACTTCGAAGACATCGGCAACTTCCGAGGCATCCGGGCGCAGCGTGAAACCGTCACGCACCAGCCCTACCACGGGGCTCACATGGAAACCGGTGCCGGTGATGTAGTCCGGCAGCGCGCCCAGCACTTCCACATAGTCGCGCGCCAGCCCCACTTCTTCTTCCGTCTCGCGCAGCGCCGTGTCGATACGGTTGACATCCCATGACTCCTGCCGCCCGCCCGGGAAGCTGATCTGCCCGGCATGCGCGCTCAGGTTGGCATTGCGCTGCGTCAGCAGCACCGTCAGGCCGTCACGGCGCTCCACCAGCGGCACCAGCACGGCGGCGTCGCGCAGCCCGCGGCTGCGGTCATAGACGCGCGATTCATCAGTGAGCTCCGGCGCCCAGGCCGGCGGCACCTGGAAGCGGTGCCGGATAAAGTCCACCTCCAGCCGCGGCGCGCTCAGGGCGCCGTTGCGCAGGTCGGTGTCGATGACGGGGAGGGATTCGGGATCGAAAGCAGGACGCATAACATCGCAAGTATGACAGAAGCGCGCATTCTGGCGCCGCAGCAAAAGCGCCTGCCGTTGCCGCCGCGCCAATGCAAAAAGGGCACCCTGGGGTGCCCTTCCTGAGGAAACGCTGGCCGGGCTGCCCCGGCCGGCATGCCCAGCTTACTGTGCAGCCTTGGCAGCGACAGCAGCCTTCGACACCAGCTTTTCCTTGATACGTGCGGACTTGCCCGAACGCTGGCGCAGGTAGTACAGCTTCGCGCGACGCACGTCGCCGCGACGCTTCACTTCGATGGCAGCGATCAGCGGCGAGTACAGCTGGAACGTACGTTCCACGCCTTCACCCGACGAGATCTTGCGCACGATGAAGGACGAATTCAGGCCGCGGTTGCGCTTGGCAATCACGACGCCTTCGTAGGCCTGCACGCGCTTGCGGGTACCTTCCACCACGTTCACGCTGACGATCACGGTGTCGCCAGGTGCGAATGCGGGGATGGTCTTGTTCGCGGTCAGACGCGCGATCTCTTCCTTCTCGATCTGCTCGATGATGTTCATCGTTTTTTCTCCGTAACCATCGTGCCGGCGTTGTATGCCCCAGGCATTGCCCGGGCCCCGGCAGAGGATGGGGTTTTACCTGGCGGGGGTCTCCCCCCGCCCTTCCTTCGCCGCCCATTCCGACAAGAATTTCTCGTCGGCCCGGGTCAGCAAACCTTGTTCGCGGGCGGCCTCGATCAGGTCGGGGCGCTTGCTCGCGGTATTGGCCAGCGCCTGCTGGCGCCGCCATTTCTCGATCTCGGCGTGATGGCCTCCGAGCAGGATGTCGGGGACCCGCACGCCTTCATATTCTTCCGGCCGCGTGTAGTGCGGACAATCCAGCAGGCCGTTGACGAAGCTGTCCTGCACGGCCGACTGGGCATCGCCCAGCACGCCGGGCAAGTGCCGCACCACGGCGTCGATCAGCGCCATCGCCGGCAGCTCGCCGCCCGACAGCACGAAGTCGCCGAGGCTGATTTCCTCATCCACGCGGCGGTCGATCAGCCGCTGGTCGATGGCCTCGTACCGGCCGCACAGCAGGACCAGGCCCGGCCGTTCGGCCAGCTCCATCACCTTGGCATGCGACAGCGTCTTGCCCTGCGGAGACATCAGCACCACATGCGGCTTTGGCACGCCGGCCTGCGCCTGCGCCGCCACCGCGGCATCGATCGCGTCATCCAGCGGCTTGGCCAGCATCACCATGCCGGGGCCGCCGCCGTAAGGACGATCATCGATGGTGCGGTAGTTGTCGACCGTGAAATCACGCGGATTCCAGGTACGCAAGCCATACCGCTGCTGCTTGGCTGCCCGGCTGGTGATACCCCAGTCGGTCAACGCGCGAAACATCTCGGGAAACAGCGTGATCACATCGAACTGCATCCGCTCTCTCCCAATGCCAATCCTGCGCCATCGCGGGCACAGGCTCAGTAGTCGAGCCCCCAGTCCACCACGATGCGCCTGCCCGCGGTATCCACCGAACGCAGGAACGCATCGACAAACGGAATCAGCCGTTCGCCGGCCTTGCCGTCAGGGAGCACGCAGGCCACCTGCAGGATCTGGTGGGCACCGTTGTCGATCAGCCCGGACACCTCGCCCAGCAACTCGCCTTGCTCGTTGCTGACGGTGCAGCCGATCAGGTCGACCCAGTAGAACTCATCTTCTTCCGGCGCGGGAAAATCCGCACGCCGGATCCACACGCGACGGCCCTTGAGCGCTTCCGCAAGATTGCGGTCGGCCACGCCGGACGCTTGCGCCACGACGGTGCCACTGTGCTCGCGCGACTGCGCGATCTTTACGCAGACGGGCTGGGCACGCGACGCATCGGCCACCACCAGCCCCGCCTGCGGCGGTGCCAGCAGCCACCAGCGGCGGGCATGCAGCAAGGCCGAAGCATCATCGGCATGCGGCAAGACCTTGATCCAGCCACGGATGCCGTAGGCAGCGCCAATATAGCCGACCTCCACCAGGTCTTCTGGCAGGGGGTCGGCATAAAGGAGCGCCGCGGGCAGTTTGCAAGCCTTTTGCGGCTCGCCCGGGGACTGAACCAGCGGTCGGTTCAGCGGCCGGGCAGCGCCCTGCTTTCGTTCAGTCACGTGTGCAATAAGAACGCGCCCGGCCGGCCGTGAAAACGGCTCGGCCGGGCGCGCTGCAGGCGACGATCAGGCAGCAGCCTTGGCGGCGCCTTGCTTGACCAGGCGGGCAACGGTCGGCGACAGTTGCGCGCCAACGCCTTGCCAGTAGGCCAGGCGGTCTTGCGCCAGGCGCAGGCCTTCTTCACCTTCCGAAGCCAGCGGGTTGTAGAAACCAACGCGCTCGATGAAACGACCATCGCGACGGTTGCGCGAGTCGGTGGCGACGATGTTGAAGAACGGGCGCTTCTTGCTGCCGCCGCGAGCCAGACGGATAACGACCATGGAATGATTCCTCAGAAAACGGGGTGTTCGAGGACGTTCGAACACGAAACGCAAGAGTATAGCCCAATTACCGAGGCCAAACAAACACTTAGGTGATTGACGCGCGCCTGCCGCGCAGGCATCGTGGCAAAAAACGCGACAGGAGGCCCGACATGCGCCCGGCTCTGCACTTCATGGCACGCACCGTACGGCCTGCGGCCCTGCTCGCCATTGTACTGCTGGCAGGCACCGGATCCGCGCCGGCCGCCCTGCCGCTGGACCAGGTCCGGCTGCCGCCTGGTTTTCGCATCGAGGTGCTGACACAGGACGTGCCAGGGGCACGCGCCATGGCGATGTCGCCGTCAGGCACGCTCTTCGTCGGCTCGCGCAGCGAAGGCAAGGTCTACGCGGTGACCGACGCGCTGGGGACCCGGCCGCGCGTGCGCACGGTCGCCACCGGGCTGCGCATGCCGGTCGGCGTGGCGTTGCACGACGGCAGCCTGTACGTGTCCTCGGTGTCGAAGATCGTGCGGATCGACCAAATCGAGGCCAGCCTCGACAAGCCGCCGGCGCCAACGGTGGTGAGCGACCGCTTCCCGACGGACGGGCACCACGGCTGGAAATTCATCGCCTTCGGTCCCGACGGCTATCTCTACGTGCCGGTCGGTGCGCCATGCAATATCTGCGCGCCCGACGAGAACCGCTACGCCAACATCATGAAGATGAAGCCAGATGGCAGCGACCTGCAGGTGGTGGCACGCGGCGTGCGCAACACCGTCGGCTTCGACTGGCACCCGGCCACGCGCGAACTGTGGTTCACCGACAATGGCCGCGACCGCATGGGCGACGACCTGCCCGACGACGAACTCAACCGCGCCACCGCTGCCGGCCAGCATTTCGGCTACCCATACTGCCATGCCGGCACGGTTGCCGATCCCGAATACGGCAGCCAGCGCCCCTGCGCCGAGTTCGTGCCGCCGGTGGCCCGCCTGGGCGCGCACGTGGCGGCCCTGGGCATGCGCTTCTACACTGGCACGCAATTCCCGGCGGCCTACCGCAACAACGTCTTCATTGCCGAGCACGGCAGCTGGGACCGCAGCGAGCCGTCCGGCTACCGCGTGGTCCGCGTGGCGTTGGACGATGCCGGCAAGGCGGTGCACCAGGAGGTGTTCGCGCAAGGCTGGCTGCGCGGCGGCAGGCCCTGGGGCCGCCCGGTCGACGTCCTGGTTGCGCCGGACGGTTCGCTGCTGGTCAGCGACGACCTTGCCGGGGCCATTTACCGCATCCGGTACCGACCCTGAATCCCGCTGAAACCCCCACGGAACGGGGGTCTGGGTGGCCGAAACAATCCGTTACACCGGTAACGGGATTGGCATAGGCGCCCTGATGACCCATGCGTACCATGAACCCATCTTCCAACAGCAACACAGCGCGTCAGGAACCTGGGAATCCGCATGCTCACCCGCTCTCTCCTGCGCGACCTGGTGGCTGGCATCCTGGTGGCCTCGGGCCTGGTCGGCGCGGTTGCCGCCAGCCATGCCCAGGTCGCGTTCTGGCAACAAGTACGGCCCGATGGCCGGCCCGCACGGATGCAGTCGCAGCCCCGCGACGGCTGGCAGATGGCAACCGTGCGCGCCGAGAGCCGCGAGCACGTGCAAGCCCAGATCGACCGCATGGAGGCACGCGCCCGTGCCGACGATCGCCTGAGCGGGCGCCGCGCCGCGCTGGCTGGTGCCCGCGACGACAACCGCGGCCGGGGCCAGGAACGCGACAACCCCAATGAAGCCCGCAACGACTCCCGGCCAAGCAACGTCGGCCCCGGCTGGCAGGCACGTGGCCGCGACAATGGCCGATAAAGGTCGCTGCTGACGGCTGCCGGCGCAATCCCGCCCATTGCCGCACGGCCCAACGGTCTTTCCGCGGTTCGCGGAACTCCTCCCCCGCTGCCCCTGTCTCTATTTAAGTGTGTGCCCCGCTTGCCGGGTGCCACGCACAGGCTGCCGCCCGGCGCTGCCCGGGGCTCACAGCGTGCCGTCCAGTGCAGACGGCAATCGAACTGACCTGCCTCTGCCCGACACCTCCTGCCGGACCCGATCAAGACGGCCCGGGCGCAGCCTCCAGAAAGACAATAATTCTGTGAGGTTTGTCATGTCACCCCTTCTTAGCGACCTGGCCGAACACGCGGGCCAGTTATCGCTGTCAATCCTGTTCATGGGCATCCTGACGCTGGTCCTCTATGGCGAAACCCATATCAGCGAGCACGCGGTGGCCTTCCTGGACGGCCTGCAGTCCGGCTGGCATTAGCGCCGTCCTGCGCGTCTTCTGACGCACGTCCCTTTCTTGCGCTGACTGCCGGCGTACAATGTGGGCCGGCCGGTACCCGTGTGCCGCCGTTCCTGTGCCGGTGCATTGCCGGCCCGCAACCGCCGGATACCCGACCATGCCTGCAGCCACGCCAGCCCGCCATGCCTCCACGCTCGTGCCGCCCGCCCGCGGCAAATCGAAGCTGCTGACCGTGGCACTGGCATTCCTGTTCGGCAGCCTCGGCGCGCATCGCTTCTACCTGGGCGGCCTGCGCGACCCGTATGGCTGGGCGCACCTGCTGGCGCTGCTGGCGGGCGCTATCGGCGTGACCTCGATGGCGACCGGCGCGGGCACCCCGGCGCTGAACTGGGCCTTCGCCGTCGCCGGCGGAGCCTCCGTCATCAGCGCCTTCCTGGCGGCCATCGTCTACGGGCTGCGCCCGGACGACAAATGGGACGCACGCTTCAACCTGACCGGCAAACCTACGCGCTCCGGCTGGCCGGTGGTGATCCTGGTGATCCTGTCGCTGCTGATCGGCACCGGCCTGCTGATGGCCGGGCTGGCGATCAGTTTCCAGACCTTCTTCGAATCACAGGTCGAGGCCGCCCGCGCGTTGTCGCAATAGCGGCGCGGCGACATCGGCGCCGTGCATTTCTACCTGAGCGAGCTGGGCGGGTCCACCTCCACCGCCAGCGCCCGCCTGGGCCGGCTGGAACAGTCGCTGGGCAGCCGCCTGTTGCACCGCACCACCCGGTGGTGCCAGCCGTGTCGATCTGGGCAGTGTTTCCCAGCCGGCACCTGGTACCGCCCAAGACACGCGCCTTCGTGGACGTCTTCGCCGAGCGCTTCGGCAACCCGCCCTACTGGGACCGGCCCGACATCTAGAGCGCACTCCACGCTTGCGCATGATCAAGGCCGGCTCAAACCGCGGCTCCCCTTTCCGTCAATTCGCCCATACTGGTAGAGCCGTCCGATTCCGGCGGCGTCACGCGCGGCGGGGCCATACCCTGGCGCAAAGGAGCAAGCATCGACATGCCAACCTATGAGGAAGGACGCCTGGCGGCGATCGCTGTCAGGCTGGCGCTGTCCTCGGGACTGCCGCCATCGAGCGCGAAGGCCGCGCTGGAACTCGCCAGCAGCATGATCGGCGACCAGCAGGCCACCGAGCGCGCTCAGAAGACTCAGAACAGCGAACCCTGCGGATCGTCCTTGCCGCGGGGCCCCCTGACTGGCGGGCGGAAACGAGACGTATCCAGCTCGAACCGGTTGTAACGGAAACCTAGCCGATCGGCGGCCTTGTAGAAGCGCTGGCGCAGCAAGTCCGCCCACGCGCCCGTACCGCGCATGCGCGAGGCAAAGCTGGCATCGTAGGCTTTGCCCCCGCGCATGTCACGCACGCGGTTCATCACCCGTTCCGCGCGGTCGGGAAAATGCGCCAGCAGCCATTCCTCGAACAGCGGCCGCACTTCCCAGGGCAGCCGCAGCACGATGTAGTTTGCATAGACGGCGCCCGCTTCGTGCGCCGCTTCCAATACACGCTCCAGGTCGGGTTCGGTGATGAACGGGATCACCGGGGCGATGCTCACACCCACCGGGATGCCCGCGTCGGTCAGCGTGCGGATGGTGCGCAGCCGACGCGACGGCGTCGCCGCGCGCGGCTCCAGCGTGCGCGCGATGCCGGCGTCCAGCGTGGTGATGGTGACCGCCGCCACCGCCAGCCGCTTGGCCGCCATCGGCGCGAGCAGGTCGATATCGCGCTCGATCAGCGACGACTTGGTAATCAGCGCCACCGGGTGGTCGCACTCGTTCAGAACCTCCAGCAGGCCGCGCGTGATGCGCTGTTCGCGCTCGATCGGCTGGTAGGCGTCGGTGTTGACGCCCAGCGCGATAGTCTCGCAGTGGTACGACGGCCGTGCCAGCGCCTCGCGCAGCCGCTCGGCGGCGTTGGTTTTGGCATAAAGCTGCGTTTCAAAGTCCAGCCCTGGCGACAAGTCCAGGTAGGCGTGCGTCGGCCGGGCGAAGCAGTAGATGCAGCCGTGCTCGCAACCGCGGTAGGGGTTGAGCGAGACATCGAACGGGATGTCGGGCGATGCATTGCGCGTCAGGACCGAACGGGCGCGCTCGATATGGACTTCCGTGCGCAGCGGCGGCAGCGGGGCTGCCTCAGGCGACGCCGCGGCCTCGGTGGTACCCGGTGCCGCTTCCGGTGCACTGCCCCAGCCATCGTCGAACGCTTCACGCAGGTCGCGCTCGAAACGCCCCTGCAGGTTGCTCACGGCACCCCGGCCCTTGCGCGCCACGGCCGGCCGCGGGCCTGCCTGCGGCGCGACCGCGTCCGGGTCGGCATCGGGCCGCGTCGGGCGGCTGCCGGCGGGCTTGGGTTTCTGCGGGGGGCGCTCCATGCTGGCCTTGGTCACACTGCCTGGCTCTTCTCCTCGACGGAAATCGCCAGCGTCTCCTTGATCTCTTCCATCACCACATAGCTCTTCGACTGCGCTGCGCCGGGCAGCTGCAGCAGGATATCGCCCAGCAGCCGGCGGTATTCGCCGATCTCGCGGATGCGCGCCTTGATCAGGTAGTCGAAATCGCCGGAGACCAGGTGGCATTCCAGCACTTCCGGGATGCGCAGCACCTCGCGCCGGAACTGCTCGAACATATTGCCCGACTTGTTACCCAGCGAGATCTCGACGAACACCAGCAGCGCGCTGCCCAGCAGCGTCGGGTTCAACCGCGCGTAGTAGCCCATGATGACACCATCGCGCTCCAGGCGCTTGACGCGCTCGATACAGGGCGTGATGGTCAGCCCGACCGCCTCGGCCAGGTCCTTCATCGACATCCTGCCGTCGCTCTGCAGCGCCATCAGGATCTTGCGGTCGAGCCGGTCGAGGGTGCGGGTCGGCTGACGACTCGTTCTCATGAGTTTTTCCTGTTTTCCTGAGAAATTCGGTAACTATGACTGGATTGTATTCAATAGTATAGAGACAAATCCTTCATCTAGTTGTCATCGCAGTTGGAGCCCCCGAACATGCGCGTTCTCGTACTTGGCAGTGGCGTTATTGGCGTCACCAGTGCGTGGTACCTGGCCAAGGCCGGTCACGAAGTGACCGTCGTCGACCGCGAGGCGGGTCCCGCGCTCGGCACCAGCTTTGCCAACGCGGGGCAGATCTCGCCCGGCTATGCATCGCCGTGGGCCGCGCCCGGCGTGCCGCTCAAGGCAATCAAGTGGATGTTCCAGGAACACGCGCCGCTCAGCATCCGTCCGGACGGCACGCTGTTCCAGCTGCAATGGATGTGGCAGATGCTGCTGAACTGCAGCGCCGCGCGCTACGCCGTCAACAAGGAGCGCATGGTGCGGCTGGCCGAGTACAGCCGCGACTGCATCCGCGCGCTGCGCGCGGAAACCGGCATCGCTTACGAAGGCCGCCAGCAAGGCACGCTGCAGGTGTTCCGCACCGAAGAGCAGCTGCAAGGCGCGGCCAAGGACATCGCCGTGCTGGAAGAAGCCGGGGTGCCCTACCAGTTGCTTTCGCGCGAGGAACTCGCCGCGAGCGAACCGGCGCTGGCCGCCGTCCGCCACAAGCTGGCCGGCGGCCTGCGCCTCCCCAATGACGAAACCGGCGACTGCGCGCTGTTCACCCAACGGCTGGCTGGCATGGGTGAGATGCTGGGCGTCCGGTTCCTGTACAACCGTTCGATCGACAGCCTGATGACCCAGGGCGATGCCGTCACCGGCGCCGTGGTCAATGGCGAGCCGATGGGCGCTGACCTGGTGGTGGTAGCGCTGGGCAGCTGGTCGACGCAATTGGTGAAGCCGTTCCTGCGCGGCATGTCCAACCTGCCGATCTACCCGCTCAAGGGATTTTCGATCACCGTGCCGCTCAGCGATGCCTCGCGCAGCCCGGTGTCGACCGTGCTGGACGAGACCTACAAGGTCGCCATCACCCGCTTCGACGACCGTATCCGCGTAGGCGGCATGGCGCAGATCGTCGGCTATGACCGCAACCTGGACCCCGCCAAGCGCCGCACGCTCGAGCATGTGGTGACCGATCTCTTCCCCGGCGCCGGCGATGTCAGCCGCGCCACCTTCTGGGCCGGCCTGCGCCCGATGACGCCTGACGGCACGCCTATCGTCGGCCCGACCCAGGTACGCGGCCTGTGGCTGAACACTGGCCACGGCACGCTGGGCTGGACCATGGCCTGCGGCTCGGGCAAGCTGCTGTCGGACCTGGTCTCGGGCAAGTCGCCCGCGATCCGCGCCGACGACCTGTCGGTGGGGCGCTACCTGAAGCCGGCGCGCCAGCGCCTGGCACCGCGCCCGGCTGCCGCCTGACCCAGACACCGTCCCGACCAGCAAAAAGGGCGACCCCGCAGGGTCGCCCTTCACATTTCCTCAACGCGCGTGCCGTTCAGAACTGCTCGGCGGTCAGCGCATTGACCGGCGCCCCGCCGCTGACGACGGCATCACGCAATGCCGACGCCTGCGACAGGATGTGCTCGGCGAAGAAATGCGCGGTCGCGATCTTGGCGTCGTGGAAGGCCGGATCCTCCGCGCGCTTCGCATCGGCAGCCAGCATCGCACGGCCGAACTGCCAGCCGGAGAACACGATGCCGCACAGCTTCAGATAAGGCACGCTGCCGGCAAAGACGGCGTTCGGATCGGACTTGGCATTGGCCACAACAAACGCCACTACGTCTTCCAGCGCCGCGCGGCCCTTGGCCAACTGCGCCTGCACCGCGGTGAACGCGGTGCAGCCATGCTTGCCCAGCGCGGCCTCGGTTTCGGCGATCTGCGCGCAGATCGCGCGTGCCACGGCGCCGCCGTCGCGCAAGGTCTTGCGGCCGATCAGGTCGTTGGCCTGGATTGCCGTGGTGCCTTCGTAGATCGGCAGGATGCGCGCGTCGCGGTAGTGCTGCGCCGCGCCGGTTTCCTCGATAAAGCCCATGCCGCCGTGCACCTGCACGCCCAGGCTGGTGACATCGATCGACAGCTCGGTACTCCAGCCCTTCACCACCGGCACCAGGAACTCGTAGAAGGCCTGGTTCTGCCTGCGCACGGCCTCGTCGGGATGCTGGTGCGCCGCGTCGCTGGCGGCCGCGGCCACGTAGGCCACGGCGCGCGCGCCTTCGGTCAGCGCGCGCATGGTCATCAGCATGCGCTTGACGTCCGGGTGGTGAATGATGGTCACCGCCGCGCGCGCCGAACCATCGACCGGGCGGCTCTGCACGCGCTCGCGCGCAAAGCCCACCGCCTGCTGGTAGGCGCGTTCGGACACTGCGATGCCCTGCATGCCGACCGAGAAGCGTGCCGAGTTCATCATGATGAACATGTACTCGAGGCCACGGTTCTCTTCGCCGACCAGCGTGCCGATGGCGCCGCCATGGTCGCCGAACTGCAGCACTGCCGTGGGGCTCGCCTTGATGCCCAGCTTGTGCTCGATCGACACGCAATGCACATCGTTGCGCTCACCGCTGCTGCCGTCGGCGTTGACCATGAACTTCGGCACGATGAACAGCGAGATGCCCTTGACGCCCTCGGGGGCGGTGGGCGTGCGGGCCAGCACGAGATGGACGATGTTCTTCGCCATGTCGTGCTCGCCGTAGGTGATGAAGATCTTGGTGCCGAACACCTTGTAGGTGCCGTCGCCCTGCGGCTCGGCACGGGTGCGCACCGCGGCCAGGTCCGAGCCGGCCTGCGGCTCGGTCAGGTTCATGGTGCCGGTCCACTCGCCCGAGATCAGCTTGGGCAGGAAGGTGGCCTTCTGCTCATCCGTGCCTGCCGTCAGCAGCGCCTCGATGGCACCGTCGGTCAGCAGCGGGCACAGCGCGAACGACAGGTTCGCGCTGTTCAGCATCTCGTTGCAGGCGGTGGCGATCAGCTTGGGCAGGCCCTGGCCGCCGAACTCCTGCGGGTGCAGCACGCCCTGCCAGCCGCCTTCGCCGAACTGGCGGAAGGCGTCCTTGAAGCCGGGCGTGGTGGTGACCACGCCGTCCTTCCAGCTGCTCGGGTCCAGGTCGCCGGCGCGGTTCAGCGGCGCGACGACCTGCTCGTTGAACTTGGCGGCCTCATCCAGCACGGCCTCGGCCGTTTCCGGCGTGGCTTCTTCGAAGCCCGGCAGTTTGCTGACGGCCTCAAGCCCGGCCAGCTCGTTCATGACGAACAGCATGTCCTTGATCGGCGCACGGTAGGTCATCGATGTCTCCCAACATGTGTGAAAAAGCCGTTCGCGGGTCACCCCCGGAACGGCTCGTACTTGCTACCCGTGCCGGCCGCCGGGCGGCCGGCGAGGCATCAGCCCAGCGCTGCCACCAGCTCCGGCACCACGGTGTTCAGGTCGCCCACCAGGCCGTAGTCGGCCACGGAGAAGATCGGGGCCTCGGCATCCTTGTTGATCGCGACGATCACCTTGGAGTCCTTCATGCCGGCCAGGTGCTGGATCGCGCCGGAGATACCGACGGCGATGTACAGCTGCGGCGCGACGATCTTGCCGGTCTGGCCGACCTGGTAGTCGTTGGGCACGAAGCCGGCGTCCACGGCGGCGCGCGAGGCACCCAGCGCGGCGCCCAGCTTGTCGGCCAGCGGCGTCAGCACCTTGGTGTAGTTCTCACCCGAACCCACGCCACGACCACCCGAGACGATGATCTTGGCGGCGGTCAGTTCCGGACGGTCGCTCTTGGCCACTTCGCGCGAAACAAACTGCGAAACGCCTGCATCGGCCACGGCCGGCAGGGTCTCGACGGCAGCCGAGCCACCTTCGGCGGCGGCGGCGTCAAAGGCGGTGCCGCGCACGGTGATGACCTTGATCTTGTCTTCCGACTTGACCGTGGCGATGGCGTTGCCGGCGTAGATCGGGCGCTCGAACGTGTCCGGGGCATCGACCTTGGAGATTTCCGAGATCTGGGCCACGTCCAGCTTGGCAGCCACGCGCGGCAGGATGTTCTTGCCGTACGGGGTGGCCGGAGCCAGGATGTGCGAGTAGTCGTTGGCAATGGCCAGCGCCTGCTCGGCCACGTTCTCGGCCAGGCCGTCACCAAAGTACGGTGCGTCGGCCAGCAGGACCTTGGTCACGCCGGCGATCTTGGCGGCGGCATCGGCCGCGGCCTTGGCGTTGGCGCCGGCCACCAGCACGTGCACGTCGCCGCCGCACTGGGCAGCGGCGGTCACGGTGTTCAGCGTGGCGGCCTTGATGGATTGATTGTCGTGTTCAGCAATGACGAGTGCAGTCATGTTATTTCTCCCCCGCGCTCAGATAACCTTGGCTTCGTTCTTCAGCTTCTGCACCAGCGTCGCGACGTCCGGCACCATCACACCCGCGCTGCGCTTGGCAGGCTCGACCACCTTCAGGGTCGACAGGCGCGGCTTGACGTCGACGCCGAGGTCTTCCGGCTTGACGATATCGAGCTGCTTCTTCTTGGCCTTCATGATGTTGGGCAGCGTCACGTAGCGCGGCTCGTTCAGGCGCAGGTCGGTCGTGACCACGGCCGGCAGCTTGAGCGACAGCGTTTCCAGACCGCCATCGACTTCACGCGTGACCGAGGCCTTGCCATCGGCAACCACCACCTTCGAGGCGAACGTGGCTTGCGGCAGGCCAGCCAGCGCGGCCACCATCTGGCCGGTCTGGTTGGAGTCGTCGTCGATGGCCTGCTTGCCCAGGATCACCAGTTGCGGCTGTTCCTTGTCGATCAGCGCCTTCAGCAGCTTGGCCACGGCCAGCGGTTGCAGGTCTTCGGTCGATTCCACCAGGATGCCGCGGTCGGCACCGATGGCCATCGCGGTGCGCAGGGTTTCCTGGCACTGCGTGACACCGCACGAGACGGCGATCACTTCGGTGACAACGCCGGCTTCCTTCAGGCGCACGGCCTCTTCCACGGCGATTTCGTCGAAGGGGTTCATGCTCATCTTGACGTTGGCCAGATCGACGCCGGTGCCGTCCGCCTTGACGCGGACCTTGACGTTGTAATCCACCACCCGCTTGACTGCGACGAGTACTTTCATGCGCTCACTCCACTGATAGCTGATAGTCAGAAATTTTGTTCGCTCGTCATTATAACCACCGGGTTGGCGGCTCTCCTGTTTTTCGAACGATCGTACTATTTTATCGGCAAAATGATGCCGGGCATAGCCCGGCAGATCCCAGCCGTCCGACGATTGTGCCGCAAACCGGGGCTTGCGGGCATCGTCTGATTGGATGAAAACCTCAAAGTGACGTCGCCTTACCAGGCGGTGATGACCGAGTCCTTGAAGGTCGAGGTGACGTATTGCTTGATTTCCGGCGAGTGATAGGCCTTCACCAGCTTGGCCACCCAGGGCTTGCTCTTGTCGGCCTCGCGGATCGCGATCAGGTTGGCGTACGGACCCTTGGGGCCTTCGATGGCGATGGCGTCCTTGATTGGCGACAGGCCCGCCGATTCCGCGTAGTTGCCGTTGATGGCAGCGGCATCCAGGTCATCCAGCGAGCGCGGCAGCTGCGCGGCGTCCAGCTCGACGATGCGGATCTTCTTCGGGTTCTCGACGATGTCCAGCGGCGTGGCCTTCAGGCCGGCGTTGGGCTTGAGTTTGATCACGCCCTTGCTCTGCAGCAGCAACAGGCCGCGCCCGCCGTTGGTGGGATCGTTGGGCACGCCCACGCGCGCGCCCTGCTTGAGCTGGTCGAGCGACTTGATCTTCCTGGAGTACACGCCCATCGGGAACGTCACCGTATAGGCGATATGCGTGAACTTGTAGCCGCGGTCCTTGACCTGGGCTTCCAGGTAAGGCAGGTGCTGGTAACTGTTGGCGTCCAGGTCGCCGGCAGCCAGCGCGGCGTTGGGCTGGATGTAGTCGCTGAACTCGACCACCTGGATGTTCAGGCCATCCTTGGCGGCGACCTTCTTCACCTGTTCCATGATCTGGGCGTGCGGGCCGCCAGTCACGCCGATCTTGATCGGCTTTTCCTGGGCGACGGCGCCGGTGGCCAGCGTTGCGCCGATCGCGGCGCCGAGAATCCATTGCAGCAGGTTGCGACGTTGCATGATATGCGTTCCTGTTTCAGAAAATTATTGGCTTGGCGGTGGCTGGTTAACGGTGGCTGATCAACGGTGGCTGATGCGGCGGACAAGCCAGTCGCCGAAACTCTGCACGGCCTGCACGAACACGATCAGGATCACCACCACCGCCACCATGACCTCGGTGATATAGCGCTGGTAGCCGTAGCGGATGCCCAGGTCGCCCAGGCCGCCGCCGCCGATCGCGCCGGCCATGGCCGAATAGCCGACCAGGCTGACAAAGGTGATGGTCAGGCCGGCGACGATGCCGGGCATGGCCTCGGGCAGCAGCACCTTCCACACGATCTGGCCGGTGGTGGCGCCCATCGACTGGGCGGCCTCGACCAGGCCCTTGTCGACCTCGCGCAGCGCGCTTTCCACCAGGCGTGCGATAAACGGGATCGCCGCGATGGTCAGCGGCACGATCGCCGCCGTGGTGCCAATCGACGACCCGACGATAAAGCGCGTGAACGGGATCACCACCACCAGCAGGATGATGAACGGAATCGAACGCACCGCATTGACCACCACGCCGATGCCGCGGTTGAACAGCGGGTGCGACAGCACGCCGCCGCGGTTGGTCAGGTGCAGCAGCACGCCCAGCGGCACGCCCAGCAGCGAGCCGACCACGCCCGAGATCGCCACCATCAGCAGGGTCTCATTGAACGAGGTCAGGAACAGGTCAGACATTTCAGACCACATGCTCGAACTCCTCCACCACGACGCCTTGCGCCTGCAGGTATTCCATCGCCGCCTTCACGTCGGCCAGTTCGCCCGTGGCCATGATCGCCAGCGAGCCGAAGGCCTGGCCCTGGATCTCGTCGATATGGCCGTGCAGGATATTGAAGTCCAGCCCGTAGCGGCGGATCGCCTGGGCCAGCACCGGCTGGTCGACGCCCTCGCCGGTGAAGGCCAGGCGGTAGACGTGGTCGCGCCCGTTGCCCAGCCGGCTCTCCACGCGCTTGAGCACGCTCGCCGGCAGTTCCTGCGAGATGACGTCGCCGATCATGGCGCGGGTGACGTCGTGCTGCGGGCGCAGGAACACGTCGATCACGCGCCCGGTCTCCACCACCTGGCCGGCTTCAAGCACGGCCACGCGGTCGCAGACCTGCTTGATGACTTCCATCTGGTGCGTGATCATCACGATGGTCAGGCCCAGGTCGCGGTTGATCTGCTTGAGCAGCTCCAGGATGGAGCGGGTGGTTTCCGGGTCCAGCGCGGAAGTCGCCTCGTCCGACAGCAGCACTTTGGGCTTGCTGGCCAGCGCGCGCGCAATGCCCACGCGCTGCTTCTGCCCGCCGCTGATCTGTGCCGGATAGCGGTCCTTCAGGGCAGACAGGCCCACCAGGTCCAGCAGCGGCAGCACCGTCGCGGCGATCTCAGTCTTGGGCTTGCCGGCCAGTTCCAGCGGCAGCGCCACATTCTCATACACCGTGCGCGACGACAGCAGGTTGAAGTGCTGGAAGATCATGCCGATCTCGCGGCGGGCCAGGCGCAGCGCGCCCGTGTCCAGCGCTGTCAGTTCCTGGCCCGCGACGATCACGCGGCCGCTCGAGGGGCGGTTCAGCAGGTTGATGGCGCGTACCAGCGTACTCTTGCCGGCGCCGCTGCGGCCGATAATGCCGAAGACTTCGCCCGCCGCGATCGACAGGCTGACGTCCCGCAATGCATGCACGTCGCCTGACGCGCCCGGGAAGCGCTGCGACAGTCCTTGCAGTTCGATCATGGAAAGGTGACCAAAAGAAAACGGCAACAGGCGAGGGATCTCCAGCGCTGTTGCCGCTCGTTATTTTTCTGAAGCGCGTATTTTATGCGATTCGCTTCATACCATAAACGACTTTTTGCCGATGTCTTTATACGTTCCCGGCATATAAGAAGCGAAAAAGTCGATTATGAGCCACGCCAGGACGGCGAGCGCTTGTCAATGAAGGCCTGCACCCCCTCCAGCGCCGACTCGTCCATCATGTTGCAGGCCATGGTCTGGCCAGCGAGCTGGTAGGCGGCCTCGATGCCCATTTCCAGCTGGCGGTAGAACAGGCCCTTGCCGGCGGCCACCGCGGCGGCCGGCTTGGCGCAGATGCTGGCGGCCAGGCGGGCCACCTCTTCGTCCAGCTGGCCAGCGGGCACCACCCGGTTCACCAGCCCGCGTTCACGGGCGGTTTCGGCGTCGATCATGTCGCCGGTCAGCAGCATCTCCATTGCCTGCTTGCGGTGCAGGTTGCGCGACAACGCCACCCCGGGCGTCGAGCAGAACAGGCCCAGGTTGACGCCGGACACCGCAAAGCGCGCATCGTCGGCGGCCACCGCAAGGTCGCACATGGCCACCAGCTGGCAACCCGCCGCCGTGGCGATGCCCTGCACGCGCGCAAGCACCGGTTGCGGCATCTTCTGGATCGCCATCATCATGCGCGTGCAGCGGTCGAACAGGCGCCGGTAGTAGTCGTGCGACGGCGAGGCCCGCATCTCGCGCAGGTCGTGCCCGGCGCAGAAGGCCTTGCCGGCGCCGGCCAGCACCACCACGCGCACGGTGTGGTCCGACGCCAGCCGGCCGAGGGCTTCGGTCAGCGCGTCGAGCAGCCCTTCTGACAGGGCATTGAACGCCTGCGGCCGATTCATGGTCAGTCGCACCACGCCCGCGGCGTCGCGCGATTCGGTCAGCAGCGGTGCGTCCACACGTGCATCGTTCTCGGCCATGGCCATGCTCTCCTATCGTTCCAGCAGCACCTTCAGGTGCGCCAGCACGCTGCGGCCCAGCGCGCTCAGGTTGTAGCCCCCCTCCAGGCAGCTGACGATGCGGCCCTGCGCATGGGCGCGCGCAACATCCACGAGCTGGCCGGTGATCCAGGCGTAGTCCTGCTCCACCAGGCCCATCTGGCCCAGGTCGTCCTCGCGGTGCGCGTCAAAGCCGGCGGAGACAAACAGCATCTGCGGGCGGAATTCATTGAGCCGCGGCAGCCAGATGGTCTCGACCACTTCGCGCACGGCCATGCCGTTGGTATAGGCCGGCAGCGGGATGTTGACCATATTGGGCGCAAGATGCTCGGTGCCGCTGTATGGATAGAACGGGTGCTGGAAAATGCTGCACATCATCACCTGCTCGTCGCCGCGGAACGCCGCTTCGGTGCCGTTGCCGTGGTGCACGTCGAAATCGATGATCGCCACGCGCTCCAGACCGTGTGCCCGCAGCGCGTGGCGCGCGGCAATGGCAACGTTGTTGTAGAAGCAGAAGCCCATGGCGCGGTCGGGCTCGGCGTGGTGACCGGGCGGGCGCACGCAGCAGAACGCGTTCTCGAACTCGCCCGCGATCACCGCATCGGTGGCCGCCACCGCCGCGCCCGCGGCCAGCGTGGCGGCGGCAAGCGTGTGCGAGTTCATCGAGGTATCCGGATCGATCGCGTGATAGCCGCTGGCCGGGCTGGCACGCTCGAGCGAATCGACATAGTCGGGACGGTGCACGCGCTCAAGCTGCTCGCGCGTGGCGGGCGGGGCTTCGCGGCGCTCCAGCAGCCCGTCCAGGCCGTGCGAAATCAGGTGATCCTCGATCGCCTGCAGGCGTTCCGGGCACTCCGGATGGAAATGCCCCATCTCGTGCCGCTGGAACTCGGGGTGCGTGTAATAGCCTGTCGGCATCTCTTATCGTCGCAATGTTGTCTCCAATCGCTACGTTAGCACACGCCAGCCCATGCCACCCAGCGGCGCCGGCGCGCCATGTCGTGACGGCTTGCCCGTAGTAGCCGCAGTGGCATCCGCTATACTCGGTGCGACTTGCAAAGGACACCATGACCGACACCCAGCGCTCACTGCGACGCCCCCTGCTGGGCGCCGCGCTTTCCGCTGCCGCACTCGGACTCTGCGGCCTCTCTCCCAGCCTGCTCGCCGCGGGCAAGCGCCGCGTCAGCATGCGCGAGGAAGAGATCGAACCCGGCCGCTACCGCGACAATCCGCAGACCCGCGCGTTTATCGACGAGATGGTGGCCCGCCACCACCTTGACCGCGGGATGCTGCAGGAGTGGTTTAGCCAGGCGGTCTATTCCGCCACCGTGGTGCGCCTGATCATGCCGCCCGCCACCACCGGCCGCAAAAGCTGGCGCACCTACCGCTCGCGCTTTATCGAGCCGATCCGCATCAACGCGGGCGTGCGCTTCTGGCAAGACAACCGCGACTCGCTGCGCCGCGCCGAAGCCGAGTTCGGCGTGCCGGCCTCGGTCATCGTCGGCATCATCGGCGTGGAAACCATCTATGGCCGCGACATGGGCACCTTCCGCGTGCTCGATTCGCTGTCCACGCTCGCCTTTGACTACCCGGACACGCCCAACCGCGAAGCCCGCAGCACGCTGTTCCGCAACCAGCTGGCCGACTACCTGCTGTGGTGCCGCGACACCCGCACCGACGTGTACTCGGTGCTGGGCTCCTTCGCGGGCGCGATCGGCATCCCGCAGTTCATGCCGACCAGCCTGCGCGAGTACGCCATCGACTACGACAACAACGGCCGCATCGACCTGCGCAACAGCCCTACCGATGCCATCGGCAGTGTGGCGCGCTTCCTGCAGCTGCACGGCTGGGAGCCGGGCCGCCCGGTGGTGTGGCGCATTGCCGGCGACGCCGGCAGCCTGGGCGTCGCCACGGCGGCGGCCGACGGCGAGCCCTGGCCCACGCGCACGCTCAATCAGCTGACCCGCGCCGGCCTGCGCGTGGACGAGCCGATCGACCCCGCGCGCGAAGGCGAGACCGGCGTGCTGGTGGTGGACTTGCCCACCCCCGACCAGCCGACCGAGTACCTGCTCGGCCTGCGCAACTTCTATGTGCTGACGCGCTACAACCGCAGCTTCTTCTATGCGCTGGCGGTGTACCAGCTGGGCGAGGCAGTCAAGGCGGCAATGGGCTGACGCCAGCTGCCCGCCAAAGCAAGAAGGCCTCGCATTTTGCGAGGCCTTTCTTGTTGGCACCGGTTCAGGTTACGCCGGGAACACGCCGGTCGACAGATAGCGGTCGCCGCGGTCGCACACCACGAAGACGATGGTGGCGTTCTCCACTTCCTCGGCAATGCGCAGCGCCACGCAGAGCGCGCCCGCCGCCGAAATGCCGCAGAAGATGCCCTCTTCGGACGCCATGCGCCGCGCCATGTGCTCGGCATCGCCCTGGCTCACCGGCTCGGTGCGGTCGATGTATTTGGCATCGTAGATCTTGGGCAGGTACGCCTCTGGCCACTTGCGGATGCCCGGGATGCGCGAGCCTTCGGCCGGCTGCGCGCCGACAATCTGGATCGCCGGGTTCTGTTCCTTCAGGTAGCGCGACACGCCGGTAATGGTGCCGGTGGTGCCCATCGCCGAAACGAAGTGGGTGATGCGGCCGTCGGTATCGCGCCAGATCTCCGGCCCGGTGCCCTCATAGTGGGCCTGCGGGTTGTCCGGGTTGGCGAACTGGTCGAGGATCACGCCCTTGCCGTCGCGCTCCATCGAATCCGCCAGGTCGCGGGCGTACTCCATGCCGCCCTTGACCGGGGTCAGGATGATCTCGGCACCGTAAGCCGCCATGCTCTGGCGGCGCTCGAGGCTCAGGTCCTCGGGCATGATCAGCACCATCTTGTAGCCGCGGATGGCAGCTGCCATGGCCAATGCGATGCCGGTATTGCCGGAAGTCGCCTCGATCAGGGTGTCGCCCGGCTTGATGCGCCCGCGCGCCTCGGCCCTGGCGATCATCGACACCGCGGGGCGGTCCTTGACCGAACCGGCCGGGTTGTTGCCTTCGAGCTTGCCGAGGATCACATTGCCGCGCGCGTCGTTGGCGGCACCGGGGATGCGCTGCAGTCTGACCAGCGGCGTATTGCCGATGGTGTCTTCAATTGTCTTGTAGGCCATGGGGCGAGGGATCGCGAAAGGGGTCGCAAACGGGGGATTCCAATTCGCCGGCCATTGTAATCCAGACACCTATCCCTCGCCGGCAGGCGGGATTACGCTGCCGCCCGCCCGCCTGCAGCCCATCCTGCCGCGGCTCAGCCTTCCTCGTGGTTGCCTTCGCCCAGCAGGTGGTACAGCAGGATGCAGCCGAAGGTGGCGGTACCGATGCCGCCCAGCGTCATGCCGCCCAGCTTCAGCGTCAGGTCGCCGGCGGCCACGGTCAGCGTGGCGCCAACCGTGATCAGGTTGCGCGAGCTGGAGAAGTCCACCTTGTTCTGCACCCAGATCCGGCCCGCCGTCGCCGCGATCAGGCCGAACACGACGATGGTCAGCCCGCCGATCACCGGACCCGGGATGGTCAGGATCAGCGCACCGAACTTGGGCGAGAAGCCCAGCAGGATGGCCACCGCGGCCGCGACCACGAAGATCAGCGTCGAGTAGATCTTGGTGACCGCCATCACGCCCATGTTCTCGGCATAAGTGGTCACGCCGGTGCCGCCGCCGCTGGCCGACAGCATGGTTGCGATGCCGTCGCCGATAAAGGCACGGCCAATATACGGGTCCAGGTTGCGCCCGGTCATCACGCCGATGGCCTTGATATGGCCCAGGTTCTCCGCCACCAGCACAATCGCCACCGGGGCGATCAGCAGCATGGCGCTGAACTCGAAGGTCGGTGCGGTGAACGCCGGCAGCCCGAACCAGCTGGCCGCTGCCACGCCCGAGAAGTCGATCGGCTTGCCCAGCCCCATCACGTTGGTGCCCAGGTAGTAGGCGAGGTAGCCAGCCAGGCCGCCGATCAGCACCGGCAGGCGCCCGATCATGCCGGGCGCGCGCACCGCCACCAGCCCCACGGCCACCACCGTCAGCAGGCCCACCCAGGTATCGAGGGCCGCGCCGCTGACCGCCTTGACCGCCACCGGCGCCAGGTTCAGCCCGATCGCCGCGACGATCGCCCCGGTCACCACCGGCGGCATCAGCTTTTCGACCCAGGCGTAGCCCACCGCCTGCACGATCAGGCCGATCACCGTGTACAGCGCGCCGGCCGCGATGATGCCGCCCAGCGCCACCGGGATGTTGAGGTTGGGGCCGCTGCCCGCGTAGCCGGTGGCAGCGATCACCACGGCGATGAAGGCGAAGCTGGAGCCAAGATAGCTCGGCACACGCCCGCGCACGCACAGGAAGAAGATCAGCGTGCCGATGCCGGAAAACAGGATGGCGATGTTCGGGTTGAAACCCATCAGGATCGGTGCGATGGCGGTCGAGCCGAACATCGCCACCACGTGCTGGATGCCGGCCAGCAGCGTCTGCCCGGCGGGCAGACGCTCATCCGGCCCGATCACGCCTTCGGTCTTGAGCCGCCACTGCGGCAGGAATCCCGCGTCCTCGCCATTCGCCATATTGTTCTGCTCCCTGTGGTCCGGACTGGCCGCCTGGTCGGCAGCCGCCGCGATTGTGCCTGGTTGTTGGGTAGATGCTGCCTGTCGGCAGCCGCGCGCGGCAGATCCTGCCAGCGCGGCGTCCGCATGATACTCCGCCGTCACGGGGCGTGCGAAGCGGCAAGGGTCTGGCACAACCCATACCAGCAAGGAGCGCGCCCGGCCACACGGCAGCCGGGCGCCAGCCCCCTGAGCCTGCTAGCGCGCGGGCTTGGCAGCCGCCGCGGGCGCTGCCTTGCCCGCCTTGGCCGGGGCTGCCGCCGCAGCCGGCGCCGCTGCCGCGGTTCCCTTCGCGCCGATGGCAAGGCCAGCGTCCTGCAGCTTCGCCACGGACTTCGGCCCGATGCCGCTGACGCGCTCGGACAGGTCAGCGGCGTCCTTGTAGGGCCCACGCTTGTTGCGTTCGTCGATGATGTTGCGGGCGGTGGCGGGTCCCACGCCCTTGACCGAGGTCAGCGCCGCCTCGTCCGCCGTATTGACATCGATGGCGGCATGCGCGGCACCGCCCGCGAACAGGCAGATGGTTGCAGCGAGGGAAACCAGGGAAAAACGCCGGCCAAGTTGCCGGACCCAATGCTTGAACATGAAGGCTCTCCTTTCCTGTGGATGGTCTGAGGTACCACCCCCGCCGGGGCGGCGAGGTCAGGTCAGGATAGAGGCGGGCCGCAGCGGCGGCCCAGGCGGCAACAAAAGTTGACACCGGCCGCACAAAAGCGTGTCGGCCGGCTGCGCGCCGATTGTCAGCCGGCGCGTTCGACCAGCCAGCGGCAGTAGCGCGCCACGCCTTCCTCGACACTCAGGAAGGGCTCGCTGTAGCCGGCGCTGCGCAGCTTCGACACATCCGACTGCGTAAAGCACTGGTACTTGCCGCGCAGCGCATCGGGGAACTTGACGTACTCGAGCAGGCCTTCCTGCACCAGTTCTTCCAGCGACAGGCGCGGCTTGCCTTCGGCCTCGCGCAGGGTGTTGACCACGGTGGCGGCGATGTCGTTGAACGGCTGTGCGCGGCCGGTGCCGAGGTTGAAGATGCCGGACTTGTCCGGATGGTCAAAGAAGTGCAGGTTGACCTTGACCACGTCCTCGACCGAGATGAAGTCGCGGCTCTGCATGCCGGGAGCATAGCCGCCGTACTCTCCGAACAGCTTCACCGTGCCGTCGGCGCGGAACTGGTTGAAGTTGTGGAAGGCAACCGAGGCCATGCGGCCCTTGTGTGTTTCACGCGGGCCGTACACGTTGAAATAGCGGAAGCCCACGATCTGCGACAACGCGGACGGCAGCCGGCGCCGCACGATCTGGTCGAACAGGAACTTGGAGTAGCCGTACACGTTCAGCGGGCGCTCGAACTCGCGGTCTTCGCGGAACACCTGCGAAGCACCGTAGGTAGCCGCCGACGACGCGTACAGGAACTGCGTGCCCTGTTCCAGGCAGCTCTCCATCAGCGACAGCGTGTAACGGTAGTTGTTCTCCATCATGTAGCGGCCGTCGGTCTCCATGGTGTCGGAGCACGCGCCTTCATGGAATACCGCCCGCACCTTGCCGAACTCGCCGCGGGCAAAGCGCGCGAGGAAGTCCTGCTTGTCCAGGTAGTCGGAGATCTCGCAGTCGACCAGGTTGTGGAACTTGTCGGCACGGGTCAGGTTATCGACAGCGATGACGTTGGTTTCGCCGCGGTCGTTCAGGCCTTTGACGAGGTTGCTGCCGATAAATCCAGCGGCGCCGGTGACGATGATGGTCATGGTCGGATCAGGATGGGGGCGCCACGCCTCACGGGGCGGCGCCAAACAATTCAGAATAAGAGACGACGGCGGTGCCAAGCTTGCCCACCACGATGGCGCCGGCACGATTGGCATGCTGCACGGCTTCCTTGAGCGGCACGCCGGCGCCCAGCATGGTGGCGAGCGTGGCGATCACGGTATCGCCCGCACCCGATACATCATAGACCTCGCGCGCCTGGGCGGAGACGTGCAGCACCTCGGCCTCGGTGTAGAGCGTCATGCCCTCTTCCGAGCGCGTCAGCAGCAGCGCCTCGAGCTGCAGCCCGCGGCGCAGGTTCTGCGCGCGGATGGTCAGGTCAGCCTCAGTCTTCCAGGCGCCGACCACGGCACGCATCTCGGCCCGGTTGGGGGTGATCAGTGTGGCGCCGCGGTAGCGCGAGTAGTCGTCGCCTTTGGGGTCGATCAGCACCTTGCGCCCGGCCGCGCGGCTGGCGTCGATCATGCGCGTGACGTGGGTCAGGCCGCCTTTGCCGTAATCGGACAGCACCAGCACCTGGTAGTCGTTGATCAGGGCCAGGAAGCGGTCCTGTACCGCGGCCAGCACTTCATGCGCCGGCGCGCTCTCGAAATCCACGCGCAGCAACTGCTGCTGGTGCGCCACCACGCGCAGCTTGATAGTGGTGTTGAGCTTGGGATCGCGGTGCAGGTAGGGCTGCACGTGGCTCTCGCCCAGCAGCGTCTCAAGCGTGCGGGCCGGCTCGTCGTCGCCGACCACGCCCAGCATGCCCACGCGTGCGCCCAGCGCCGCGGCATTGCGGGCCACGTTGGCGGCACCGCCCAGGCGCTCGTCGCTGCGCTTGACCTGCACCACCGGCACTGGCGCTTCCGGCGAGATGCGCTCCACATCGCCGAACCAGTAGCGGTCCAGCATCATGTCGCCGACCACCAGGATATGGGACTGCCGGATCTGCTCCTGCGGAATGACGGTCTTGTTCATGAACATCCTTGGCAATATCGCGGCGGCCGCGGCCGTCGCGTTAGCTTATCGGTTGATGAGTCCGTTGACCCGCCGGCGCCTCATTCGTTCACGGCCTGCCGGGTCGCACGGCCGATGGCGTGGTACTCCACGCCGGTCTCGACCATAGCCTCGGGCTCATACAGGTTGCGCCCGTCGAAGATCACCGGGGTCTTCAGGCGCCGCTTGATCTGGCCGAAGTCGGGGCTGCGGAACACTTTCCATTCAGTCACGATCACCAGCGCGTCGGCGCCGTCCAGCGCATCCATCTGGTTCTCGTGGAAGCTCACGCGCGCGGCGCCGCCCGGCAGGTCGGCCAGGTCGGCATCCAGCACGCGCCGGGCTTCGGCCATCGACACCGGGTCGTGCATGCGCAGCGACGCGCCGCGCGACACCAGTTCGCGCGCCAGCACCCGCGACGGCGCCTCGCGCATGTCGTCGGTGTTGGGCTTGAAGGCCAGGCCCCACACGGCAAAGGTGCGGCCGGTCAGGTCATCGCCGAAGCGGCGCACGACCTTGTCGCCCAGCACGCGCTTCTGCGCGCCGTTGACCGATTCCACCGCCTCCAGCACCCGCATTGGCTTGCCATGGTCGGCCGCAGTGCGCATCAGCGCCTGCACGTCCTTGGGAAAGCACGAGCCGCCATAGCCGGCGCCGGCATACAGGAAACTGTAGCCGATACGCGGGTCCGAGCCGATGCCCATGCGCACCAGTTCGATATCGGCGCCAACCTCGTCGGCCAGGTTGGCCAGCTCGTTCATGAACGAGATCCGCGTGGCCAGCATCGAATTGGCCGCGTACTTGGTGAACTCGGCCGAGCGCACGTCCATGTAGAAGGTGCGCTCGTGGTGCCGGTTGAACGGCGCGTAAAGCTGGCGCATGGTGGCCTGCGCGTGACGGCCGGCGGCGTCGGCGTTGCTGCCCAGCACGATGCGGTCCGGGCGCATGAAGTCCTCGACCGCGGCGCCCTCTTTCAGGAACTCGGGGTTCGACACCACCGAGAATTGCAGGTCTTCCAGGCTGCGCGCGGCCAGCTCCTCGCGGATCGCGGCGGCCACGCGGTCGCCGGTGCCCACCGGTACGGTGGACTTGTCGACCACGACCTTGAAGCCGGTCATATGGCGGCCGATATTGCGCGCCGCCGCCAACACGTACTTCAGGTCGGCAGAGCCGTCTTCGTCCGGGGGCGTCCCCACGGCGATGAACTGCACGTCGGCGTGCTCGACACTGGCCGCCACGTCGGTGGAAAAGGTCAGCCGCCCGGCGGCACGGTTGCGCTGGATCAGCTCCTGCAGGCCCGGCTCGTAGATGGGCACGCCGCCTGCGTTAAGCAGCGCGATCTTCTGCTCGTCCAGGTCCAGGCAGAACACGTCATTGCCAAGTTCCGCCAGGCAGGCGCCGGTGACAAGGCCAACATAGCCGCTGCCGATGATCGTGACTTTCATAGCGTTAATTCAATTCTGTTTGCACAGGACCGCCCGGGGTCAGCCGAGCGTCTCGGAGCGCCGCGGGGCGTAGGTTTCCCAGCGGTTGCATCCCGGGCATTGCCAATAGAAAAGCCGGGCACGGAAGCCGCACTCGCGGCAGGTGTAGCGCGCGAGGTTGCGCGTGCGCAGCTGCAGCAGGTCACGGATGGCCGTGGTTTCCTGCGCTTGCTCGTCGTTGCCGTCGGCGCCCTCGGCCGGGGCATCGGCACCCGCCGGCTGCGCGGACGGGGCGCCGGCCGCGGCCACCGCCGCCTGCGCCTCGAAATACCTAGTGAGCGCCAGCAGCGTGGGCTGGCGGCGCAGTTGTTCGCGCATCAGGCGCGCCGCGGCTGCCGGGCCGTTCACGTCCAGTTCTGCCTGGTAGGCAGTATCGAGCACCTCCGGCGCCAGCTTGCCCTTGAGCAGGCCGCGCAACCATTCCAGCGCGGCGCCCTCCTCTTGCAGGCTGGCGTAGGCCTTGACCACGCGGTCCGCCACCAGCGGCAGGAAGGATGCATCCTGCCGTTCGATGCCAAGCCAGTGGCCAAGCGCCGCGCGGGCGTCGCCCGCGGCCGCGGCCACATCGCCAAGCAGGATCGGGGCGCGCACGTTGGCGGGATTCTCGGCAACGGCCTGGTTCAGCCACTTCACCGCATCTTCGGGGCGCTTGCGCTGCAGCGCGTCCTGCGCCAGCTCGCAGCAGAACTGGGCAATCTGCAGGCTGTAGCTCTTCTGTTCCAGCGTCTGCAGCTCGCGCGCGGCCTCGATCGCCTTCTGCCACTCCTTTTCCACTTCATAGAGCTCAAGCAGCACGCGCTTGGCCGACGCCGCGTAGGGGCCCGACATCAGCCGGCGCAGCGATTCCTCGGCACGGTCCAGCAGGCCGGCGCGCAGGAAGTCCTCGCCCAGTTCAAACAAGGCATGCTCGCGCTCTGGCTCGGGCAGGTCGGGGCGGGTCGCCAGGTTCTGGTGCACGCGGATGGCACGCTCGGTCTCGCCGCGGCGGCGGAACAGCGCTCCCAGCGCAAAGTGCAGCTCAGTGGTTTCCGGGTCGAGCCGGGCCACCTCGATAAAGGCATCGATGGCCTGGTCGGGCTGCTCGTTGAGCAGGAAATTGAGGCCCTTGAAGTACGAGCGCGGCAAGGCACCCTGTTCGCTGATGAGCTGGCGCACATCGAAACGCGCCGCCATCCAGCCAAGGCCAAAGACAAGTGGCAGCGCCAGCAGCCACCAGGTTTCAAACATCATGGATCAGACTTTCGGGCCGACTACGTTATAGGGAACAGGCTTGCCGTCACGCGGCGCGGATGCGGCCGCCGCCGTCGACGCTGCGGCTGCGGCGGACGCCGGTGCCTGCGCGGCCGCGCGGCGCAGCTTCGCCACCTCCATGCGCTGGCGCATCAGCCCGGGCGCGACCGATGCGAGTGCCGCCACCGCGCCCAGCACAAAGGCGGCGAACAGGATCAGGATCAGCGGCGCATGCCAGACGGCATTGAAGAACAGCTGCAGCGAGGCTTCGGCGGTATTGCGCAACGCCAGCACGAACAGCAGCACGAATACGACGATACGGACGATCCAGGCGAACAGTTTCATGCAGGTAGGCAGCGAGTCAGCGTGACATTGGGACGGGGCAAGCAACAGACAAGGCGCACTGGCGCAAGGCCCGGCAAAGACCCCGGCATTGTAACGGAATCACTTCCCGTATTCGGTAACGTGGCGGTAACGGGGTGCTAACGCGCCACGGGGCGATGATTGCCGACCGGCTCCTGCGCACGATGCAGCACCTGCTACAGCTGCGGCGGCAAGGCACCAGCCAAAAAAAGCGCCCCCAAGGGGGCGCTTTTTTACAAACAACACAGTGGCTGGCAAGCCCGGACGCTCAGGAGCGGACGAAATTCAGTCCGCTCTCGTGCAAACCCGCCGAGGCGGGTGCCGCGCCCTGGCCTGCCTTGCCCGGCGCGGCCTGGGCCGTGCCGCCGGAATGGCCGTTGCCGTTGACGCCCGCAGGCACCGGCTGGCTACGATCAACCCGTTCGCGCAATTCCTTGCCCGCCTTGAAGTGCGGCACCCGTTTCTCGGGTACCAGCACACGCTCGCCGGACTTGGGATTGCGCCCCACGCGAGGCGGACGCTTGTTCAGACCAAAACTGCCGAATCCGCGGATCTCGATGCGGTGGCCATCGGCCAACGCCTCGGACATCGCGTCGAGTATCGTTTTGACCGAGATGTCCGCGTCCCGCAGCAACAGCTGGGGGAAGCGGGCAGCCAGTTTTTCGACGAGCTCCGACTTGGTCATGGGCATACGCGCAAGCGCGGGGGCCTGCGATTACTGGTTGTCCTGGCCGAGCTTGGCCTTCAGCAGGGCGCCGAGGTTGGTCGTGCCAGCCGTGCCGGTGTCAGCCTGGAACTTTTGCATCGCTTCTTGCTGCTCTGCGCTGTCCTTGGCCTTGATCGACAGGTTGATGTTGCGCGACTTGCGGTCGACGTTCACCACCAGGGCGGTGATCTGCTCGCCTTCCTTCAGCACGTTGCGGGCGTCTTCCACGCGGTCAGCGGAGATTTCCGATGCACGCAGGTAGCCTTCCACGTCGTCAGCCAGCTGGACCACGGCGCCCTTGGCGTCCACGGTCTTGATGGTGCCCTGAACCAGCGAACCCTTGTCGTTGGCCGAGATGAAGTTGTTGAACGGATCGCCCGACAGCTGCTTGATGCCCAGCGAGATGCGTTCCTTGTCGACGTCGATGCCCAAGACCACGGCTTCAACTTCGTCGCCCTTCTTGTACTTGCGAACGGCTTCTTCGCCAGTCTCTTGCCACGACAGGTCCGACAGGTGCACCAGGCCGTCGATGCCGCCCGGCAGGCCGATGAACACGCCGAAGTCGGTGATCGACTTGATCTGGCCGGCCAGCTTGTCGCCCTTCTTGTGGTTACGCGAGAAATCGTCCCACGGATTGGCCTTGCACTGCTTCATGCCCAGGCTGATACGACGCTTGTCTTCGTCGATATCCAGCACCATGACTTCGACTTCGTCGCCCAGCTGGACAACCTTGGACGGCGCAACGTTCTTGTTGGTCCAGTCCATTTCCGACACGTGCACCAGGCCTTCGATGCCGGCTTCGATCTCGACGAACGCGCCGTAGTCGGTCAGGTTGGTCACCTTGCCGAACAGGCGGGTGCCTTGCGGGTAGCGGCGCGAGATGCCGACCCACGGATCTTCGCCCAGCTGCTTCACGCCCAGCGAGACGCGGTTCTTTTCCTGGTCGAACTTGAGGATCTTGGCGGTGATTTCCTGGCCAACCGACAGCACTTCGCTCGGATGACGCACGCGACGCCAGGCCAGGTCGGTGATGTGCAGCAGGCCGTCGATGCCACCCAGGTCCACGAACGCGCCGTAGTCGGTGATGTTCTTGACGATACCGTTGACGATGGCGCCTTCCTTCAGGGTTTCCATCAGCTTCTGGCGCTCTTCGCCCAGCGTGGCTTCGACCACGGCACGGCGCGACAGCACAACGTTGTTGCGCTTGCGGTCCAGCTTGATGACCTTGAATTCCAGGGTCTTGCCTTCGTACGGGGTGGTGTCCTTGATCGGGCGCACGTCAACCAGCGAACCCGGCAGGAACGCGCGGATGCCGTTGACCATCACCGTCAGGCCGCCCTTGACCTTGCCGGTCACGGTACCCGAGATGATTTCGCCGTCTTCCAGCGCCTTCTCGAGGTTCAGCCACGATGCCAGGCGCTTGGCCTTGTCGCGGGACAGGATGGTGTCGCCATAGCCGTTCTCGAGTGCGTCGATGGCCACGGAGACGTAGTCGCCGGCCTGCACTTCGAGTTCGCCCTGGTCGTTCAGGAACTCCTCCACCGGCACGAATGCCTCGGACTTGAGGCCGGCATTGACGACCACGAAATTGTGGTCGATGCGCACGACTTCAGCGGAGATCACTTCGCCAGCCTTCATATTGGAGCGGGCGACGGATTCCTCGAACAGTGCGGCAAAGGATTCGTTAGTTTGCAGGTCGGACATAAACGTAAGGTGAAATCCGCAGTACGCCGGCCGGCGCGACTATCGCGCTCAGTCTGCCAGTGCAGCGGGGTCAGGTTTGACACAAGCCAGCCACAAGTCTTGCCCGGGCTGACGCCATCTGGTGCCGTCGGGGTACGCCGCTTCTACTGATGCGCCCGCATGCATCTCATGCATCGGGCCGCACAGCGGCAAACCACTCCAGCACCTGCGCCACTGCCTGGTCCACCGTCATATCGGAGGTATCGAGCAGCTTTGCATCCTCGGCGGGACGAAGCGGCGCGGCGGTGCGGGTGCGATCCCGTACATCGCGCGCTTCAAGGTCACGCAAAAGGTCTTCAATATTAGCAGAAATTCCCTTATCAATCAATTGTTTATAGCGCCTGCGAGCGCGCGCCTCAACACTTGCGGTCAGGAACACCTTGAGCGGCGCGTCCGGGAAGATCACGGTGCCCATGTCGCGGCCGTCGGCCACCAGCCCCGGCAACTTGCGGAA
Source organism: Cupriavidus sp. UYPR2.512 (assembly GCF_000379565.1). Classification (NCBI taxonomy): domain Bacteria; kingdom Pseudomonadati; phylum Pseudomonadota; class Betaproteobacteria; order Burkholderiales; family Burkholderiaceae; genus Cupriavidus; species Cupriavidus sp. UYPR2.512. Next base: position 121,844 of record NZ_KB903075.1, read on the forward strand.
GCTGCGTTGCAGCTGGGTCAGCGCGTCGCGCACCGGCTGGTGCACGGCGATGGCCGAAGCCCGGTTGCCGATCGCCTCGGCGCGGATTGCCAGGCTGACTTCCTCGCCCCGCAGCCAGACGCGGTCAGGGCCGAACTTCACATCGAGGCGGGAAGCGATCGTTGCAAGGGCGTCCACGTCTGCCAAGTCAATCCCGGCGCGGTCGCTGGCCAGCGCCACGAGCCGGTACAGGGCGCCGCTGTCGAGCAGGTGGAAGCCCACGGCATCCGCGACCTTGTGCGCGACAGTGCCCTTGCCCGAGGCAGTCGGCCCGTCAATGGCGATGACGTTGACGATAGTCATTGTTTATAAAACCAAGAGAAACGATTGATTGGGAATCCAATTGCGAATCATTATCATTTGATGAGTACTTTGCCGCAGCCGCGGCAAGGTGCCCTTTTCGTAACACCCGCGAGGCAATCTGCCATGGCAAAAACACTGACGTTCGGCATCATGCACCTCGGCATCGCGTTCAGCGTGACGTACGCGCTGACCGGCAACCCCCCCATCAGCGGCGCCATCACCTTCATCGAGCCGGCCGTCAATACCGTGGCCCACTACTTCTTCGACCGCTACTGGGAGAAGCGCGAGCGCCGCCGGGCCAGGACTGCCCGCGGCCACGGCCCGGCGCAGCGCGACAGCGCCAACCTGGCCAGCGCTTAGCCAGTCACGCCCGCAAACACGCTGAAGTAATCCGGGAACGTCTTCGCCACACAACCCGGATCATTGATCCGCACCGGCAGCGGCCCGAAGGCGGCCAGCGAGAAGCACATTGCCATGCGATGGTCATCATAGGTGCCAATGCCGTCGGCCGGGGTCTGCCAAGGCCGCGGCGGCGTCACACGCAGGTAGTCCGCCCCTTCTTCCACGACTGCGCCGAGCTTGCGCAGTTCCGTCGCCATCGCCGCGATACGATCCGTTTCCTTGACGCGCCAGCTGGCGATATTGGTCAGCGTGGTCGTGCCCTCGGCAAACAGCGCCGCCACCGCCAGCGTCATCGCCGCGTCGGGGATATGGTTGCAGTCCAGTTCGATGCCGTGCAGGCGCCCGTCGTCGCGTTCCGTGCCGCGCACTTCGATCCAGTTGTCGCCGGCCATCACATTGGCGCCCATGCGGTTGAGCGCCTCGGCGAAGCGTACATCGCCCTGGATGCTGCCCATGCCCACGCCTTCCACCCGGACCGGGCCGCCGCCGATCGCACCGGCCGCCAGGAAGTAGGAAGCAGACGACGCATCGCCCTCGACAAAGATCTCATCCGGCGAGCAGTAAGCCGCGCCCGCCGGCAGCACGAAGCGTTCCCAGCCCTGGCGCTCGACCTGGATGCCGAAGCGCGCCAGCAGGTTCAGCGTGATCTCGATATACGGCTTGGAGATCAGCTCGCCCACCACCTCGATCTCGATGCGGCCGCTGTCGGATTGCGCCATCGGCAGGCTCATCAGCAGCGCGGTCAGGAACTGGCTTGACACGTCGCCGCGCACGCGGATCGGCGCATCGATGCGAATGCCGGCCGGCTGGATATGCAGCGGCGGAAAGCCTTCATTGCCAAGGTAGTCGATCACCGCGCCCACCTGGCGCAGGCCGTCGACCAGGTCGCCGATCGGCCGCTCATGCATGCGCGGCACGCCCGACAGCTTGTAATTGCCGCCCTGCAGCGCCAGCGCTGCGGTGAGCGGGCGGATCGCCGTGCCGGCATTGCCCATAAACAGCTCTGCCGACTTGTTCGGGAAGTTGCCGCCGGCGCCGGTGACGATATAGTCAGCGCCCTCCTGCCGCCAGGCCACGCCCAGCGTGCGCAACGCCTGCAGCATCACGCGGGTATCGTCCGAATCGAGCAGGTCGCGCACGCGGGTCTCGCCATTGGCCAGTGCCGCCAGCAACAGCACACGGTTGGAGATGCTCTTCGAGCCTGGCAGCCGGACGGTGCCGGTGGCGCGGGTCAGGGGGCCTAGCGTCAGGTGTTCCATGGTTTTCGTGGGCGCCGGGGCGCCGCGGTCAGGCGATGGGTTCAGGGTTCGGTATTGCTGCCCGCGGCACGCTCTGCGCCCCAGGCCAGCCGGGTCTTGCTGGCGCGCGCGAAGATGCGTTCGAGCGCGTCGCCGTCGCCCTTCTCGATCTGCGCCTTCAGGTGCGCCAGCACCGACTGGTAGGTATTCAGTTCACGCAGCAGCGCGTCGCGGTTGGCCACGCAGATATCGCGCCACATCTCCGGCGACGAGGCCGCGATGCGCGTGAAATCGCGGAAGCCGCCACCGGCGAAGCCCAGCTTCAGCGCCGCGTCTTCCGCATTGGCGACCTGCGCCACCAGCGCATACGACAGCACGTGCGGCAGGTGGCTGACCGCGGCGAACACCGCGTCATGCTGCACCGCCGACATCACGTGGCATTCTGCGCCAGCGCTTTCCCACATGGCGCGCACCGCGGCGACATCCGCGCGCGAATTTTCCTGCAGCGGGCAAAGCACGGTCTTCTTGCCGACGTACAGGTCCGGCAGCGCCGCCTCCACGCCGTTGAGCTCGCGTCCGGCGATCGGGTGTGCCGGCACGAACTGCGCGACCTTGTCGCCCAGCGCCGTCTTGGCCGCCATGATCACGTCTGACTTGGTGCTGCCGGCATCGGTGACGATGGTGCCTGGCTGCAGGTGCGGCTCCAGCGCATGCAGCAGCGCAAAGTTCTGCGCCACCGGCGCGCACAGCACGATCATGCTGGCGCCGCGTGCGGCATCCGCCAGCGTCGCGGCCTCATCGATCACCCCAAGATCCAGCGCCTTCTGCAGCGACGCCGGCGAGCGCCCCACCCCGACCACCGTGCCCACCACGCCGGCGCGCTTGAGCGCCAGCGCGAGCGAGCCGCCGATCAGGCCGACACCGACAATGACAACACGGGAAAAATGCAATGCACTCACAATCTCAGGCCGCTAGGGGCAGTGGCTCGGACCAGTCCGAGGTAATTCGATGATTGACAAAGCGGCAGGCAAGCGGCCTTCCGCTAACGCCGCGAAACGCCGCGATTGTAGCCGCGCTCACGCCAGCGCCCGCTCCAGCGCCGCGATGAAGGCCGCGTTCTCCTCAGCCAGGCCAATGGTCACGCGCAGCCAGCGCGGCAGGTTGTAGTTGCCCACCGGCCGCACGATCACGCCCTGCTTCAGCAGCGCCAGGTTGACGCGCGCGCCTGCGCCGTCGTCATCGCCGACGCGCACCATCACAAAGTTACCGGACGACGGCACGTATTCCAGCCCAAGCCGGCTGAAGGCATCGGTCAGCTGGCGCTTGCCGGCACGGTTCAGCTCGGCGCTGCGGCGCAGGAAGTCGGCATCGCCCAGCGCGGCGATGGCCGCGGCCTGCGCCACGCTGTTGACATTGAACGGCTGCCGGATGCGGTTCAGCAGGTCCGACAGCTCCGGCTGCGCCACTGCGTAGCCGATGCGCAGGCCCGCCAGGCCATAGGCCTTGGAAAACGTGCGCGACACCATCAGGTTCGGGTAGCGGCGCACCCAGGGAAGCGAATCGTATTGCTGGTCGGCATCCAGGTATTCGTTGTACGCCTCGTCCAGCACCACCACCACGTTGGCCGGCACCCGCTGCAGGAAGGCTTCGATCTGCGCGGCTGGCAGGAAGGTGCCGGTCGGGTTGTTCGGGTTGGCGATAAAGACCAGGCGCGTATCCGGCGCGATCGCCGCGGCCATCGCCTCCAGGTCATGGCCGTAGTCGCGCGCGGGCACTTCGATCGCGCGTGCGCCGATCTCCTGCGTTGCCAGCGCGTAGACCGCGAACGCGTACTCTGCATAGACGATCGACTGGCCCGGCTCCACCAGCGCATGCGCGGCCAGTTCCAGGATGTCGTTGCTGCCATTGCCCAGCGTCAGCCAGTCGGCGGGCACACCGAAGCGCGCCGACAGCACGCCCTTCAGCGCAAAGCCGTTGGAATCCGGGTAGCGGCCGAGTTCAGCCACCGCATCGGCCACCGCGCGGCGGGCCGACTCGGGCATGCCGAGCGGATTCTCATTGGAGGCGAGCTTGACGATGCCGGCCTCGTCCAGGCCGAACTCGCGCGCGACTTCCGAAATCGGCTTGCCGGCCACGTACGGCGAAATCGCCCGCACATAGCCGGGGCCGAACACCGTGCCGCCTTGCTTACCCTGCTCTGCCATCTCGTCTCCTTGTTCTTGGCTGGCGGCCTTACTTGCTCGACGGATACGAGCCCAGCACCTTCAGGTAGGCCGCGTTGCGGCGCAGCTCTTCGATGGCGCGCGCCACTGCCGGCTCATGCTGGTGCCCTTCCACGTCGACGTAGAAGTAGTACTCCCACGCGCCGCTGCGCGCCGGGCGCGACTCGAAGCGGCACATCGACACGCCGTTCTCCGCCAGCGGCGCCAGCAGCTGGTACACCGCGCCCGCCTTGTTCGGCACCGACAGGATCATCGAGGTCTGGTCGCTGCCCGACGGCTCGGTCTCATAGCGGCCGATCACGGCAAAGCGCGTGCGGTTGTGCGGATCGTCCTGGATATGCGTGCGCACGATATGCAGGTGATAGCGGTTGGCGGCGGACTCGCCGGCAATCGCAGCCACGGTCGGGGCTTCGCTGGCCATGCGCGCGGCCTCGGCATTGCTCGACACCGCCTGGCGCTCGAGGTGCGGATAGTTGGCGGTCAGCCAGTGCTGGCACTGCGCCAGTGCCTGCGCATGCGCGCGCACCACCGTGACGCCCTGCATGTCGGGCGTGGATGCCATCAGGTTGTGGTGCACCTTGAGCGCGATCTCGCCGCTGATCTTCAGCGAGGTCTGCAGGAACAGGTCGAGCGTGCGCGACACCGCGCCCTCGGTGGAATTCTCGACCGGCACCACGCCGTACTCGACCGTGCCCGCCTCGACGGCACGGAACACCTCGTCGATGCTCGGGCAAGGCACGCCTGACACCTCATGGCCGAAGTGCGCATACAGCGCCTGCTCGGAGAACGTGCCGGCCGGGCCGAGGAAAGCCACTTCGAGCGGCTTTTCCAGCCCGCGGCAGGCGGACATCACCTCGCGCCAGATCGCTGCTACGCTTTCACCCAGCAGCGGGCCGGGGTTGGCGCCCTGCACCTTGCGGATCACCTGCAGCTCGCGCTCCGGGCGGAACACCGGCGCGCCGTACTTCTTCTTGACCTCGCCGACCTCGAGCGCCAGTTTCGCGCGGCGGTTCAGCATCGCCAGCAGTTCGCGGTCAACGGTGTCGATCTGCTCGCGCAGCGGGCTCAGCTCGACTGACAGCTTGCGCTCGGCTTCGCTCAGGTGGCTGTCGTTCTGCTGCGCGTTGGGCGGTGTCTCCTCGCGCGCCGCGGTGCGGTCTTGGCTTGTCATTTTGTATGAATCCGGTGGGCCGCCGGGGCGCGGCGGCCGGAGAAAAACTGACCGCTGCCTGCCGGCGCACTGTGCCTGACGTGCGCGGGCAGCCAGCGGGAATGCGTGTCAGGCGGACGTACGCTCGAACTCGCGCATGAAATCGACCAGCGCCATCACGCCTTCCAGCGGCATCGCGTTATAGATGCTGGCGCGCATGCCGCCCACGGTCTTGTGTCCCTTGAGCTGCACCAGCCCGTTGGCCCGCGCCTGCTGCAGGAACGCCTCATTGCGCGATTCATCGCCCAGGAAGAACGGCACGTTCATGCGCGAGCGGCAGCTTGGATGGATCTCGTTGCGATAGAAATCGCTCTGGTCCAGGTAGTCGTACAGCGCCGACGCCTTGGCGATATTGCGCTGCTCGATCGCGGGCACGCCGCCCTGGCGCTTGAGCCATTTGAAGACCAGGCCGGCGATATAGATCGCATAGGTCGGCGGCGTGTTGTACATCGAGTTGTGCTCGGCCACCAGGCGCCAGTTGAATGCCGACGGGCACAGCGGGTGAGCATGGCCGATCAGGTCGTCGCGCACGATCACGATGGTGACGCCGGCCGGGCCGATATTCTTCTGCGCGCCACCGTAGACCACCTGCACGCGCGACCAGTCGATCGGGCGCGACAGAATATGGCTGGAAGCGTCCGCCACCACAATGCGGTCGCCCCTGACCTGACCGATATCGGGAATGTCCTGCAACTCCACGCCGACGATGGTCTCGTTGGTGCACAGGTGCACGTAGCCGGCATCCTCCGACAGCTTCCAGTCCCCAACCTCAGGTATGCGGTGGAACTTCTGCGCCTCGCTGGTGGCCGCGATATTGACCGCGCCATAGCGGCGGGCTTCCTGCTCGGTCTTGACCGACCAGGTGCCGGTGACGACGAAGTCGGCCTTGGGCGCCTCGGCGCTGCGCAGGCGCATCAGGTTCAGCGGCACGATGCCGTTTTCACCGATGGCACCGCCCTGCAGGAACAGCACATGAAAGTTGGAGGGAATATGCAGCAGTTCGCGCAGGTCCGCGATCGCTTCGGCCTGGATGCCTTCGAACTCGCGGCTGCGGTGGCTCATCTCCATCACCGAGACCCCGGTCCCATGCCAGGACAACATTTCTTCGGCAGCCTGTTGCAGCACTTCAGCAGGCAGCGCTGCCGGGCCGGGCGAGAAGTTGTAGACGCGTTCGGCCAATGCACGCTGCATCATGCCGGCAAGAGCGGGATTCTGGGGATCGTTCATGAGACGGGGAATGGAAAAAATGGCTGCCGGTGTTACCCAAGCAGCCATTATCCCTCAAACCCGCGCCCCGTTGGGCACCCCGGGGCCGGGCCCCGGGGCCGCACCGGCCTGCAAGGCTGCAGGCGGGCGGCAGTCCGATTCAGTCGCGGATCACGCCGGCATCACTTCGAAGCGGCGGTGATTTCCTTCTCGGCGGCGTCACGCATCGATTTGCCGACCTGCGGGCCGTACTTCTGCATCATCGAGCCCCAGATCTCCTGGGTCGCCTTGCCCTGATTGGCCATGAACTTCTGGCCGGTCGGCGACTTCAGGAAGGTGGTCAGGTCCTTGAGTTCCGCCGTCGAATAGTATTTGCCAAAGGCATCGTAGTGTGCCTGGATTGCGTCCTTGCGGAAGCCATCGGTGCTGAACGCCGAGCCGGCGCCGTCAACCATGCGCTGGACCGCGCCGTTCTTCTTCAGCTTTTCGACAGCGGCTTGCTTTTGCTTGTCGTTCAGGGTCTTGTTCTCGACCAGCACTTGTTCCAGCACCAGCGGAGCTTCCTGCTTGGCGCCTTGCTGCCAGTTTTCGGCCTGGCCCTTGACGGCCTGGTCTGCCTGCATGACGGAAAGCAGTTCCTTGATGGCTGCTGTCTTTTCCGCATCCTGCGCGTGGGCATGCTGCGCCATCATGAAGGTCGGAACGAAAGCGGCCAGAACAGCGATACGTCGATAGGTTTTGAGCATTGTGACTCCCTGGTAAATACGTCCGTTTTAGTCGGACAGCCGCGAGGCGAGTTCCGGCTGGCGTCCTATTGTTGCAACAATTTACGATTTGTCTTACGGATTGGCGTCCGCGTCGGCCCCGGCAGCACCTTCTGCGCCGTCGGCATCTTCAGCCTCTTCGCCACCGGCGCCGTTGTCGGCATCGCTTTCGACGATGCGCTGCAGCCCGGACAACTTGGTGCCTTCGTCAACGTTGATCAGCGTGACACCCTGCGTGGCGCGGCCCATTTCGCGGATTTCGGCCACGCGGGTACGGATCAGCACGCCACCGGTGGTGATCAGCATGATCTCGTCCTCGGGCGAAACCAGTGCTGCCGCCACCACACGGCCATTGCGCTCGCTCGTCTGGATCGCAATCATGCCCTTGGTGCCGCGGCCGTGTCGAGTGTACTCAGCAATGGGGGTGCGCTTGCCGTAGCCGTTCTCGGTTGCGGTCAGCACGCTGCCGCGCACGCCCGCCTCAGCCTCTTCGGCGGTCTCGGCCGGCGCCACCAGCATCGCGATCACGGTCTGGCCGTCTTCAAGGTTCATGCCGCGCACGCCGCGCGCCTGGCGGCCCATCGGACGCACGTCGTTCTCGTCGAAGCGCACGGCCTTGCCGGCGTCGGAGAACAGCATCACATCGTGCTGGCCGTCGGTCACGGCCGCGCCGATCAGGTAGTCGCCCTCGTCCAGGTCGACCGCGATGATGCCGGCCTTGCGCGGATTGGAGAACTCGGTCAGTGCAGTCTTCTTGACCGTGCCGCGGGCGGTGGCCATGAAGATGAAGTGCTCGGCGTCAAACTGCTTGACCGGCAGGATCACATTGATCTTCTCGCCTTCGGACAGCGGGAACATGTTGACGATCGGGCGCCCGCGCGAATTGCGCGAGCCCTGCGGCACCTCATAGACCTTCAGCCAGTAGAGCCGGCCGCGGTTGGAGAAGCACAGGATGTAGTCGTGGGTATTGGCCACGAACAGCGTGTCGATCCAGTCGTCTTCCTTGGTCGCCGCCGCCTGCTTGCCGCGTCCGCCACGCTTTTGCGCGCGGTACTCGGAAATCGGCTGGCTCTTCATATAGCCGCTGTGCGACAGCGTGACCACCATATCCTGTGGGGTGATCAGGTCCTCGGTGTCCAGCTCGGTCGCGTTCAGCTCGATCTGCGAACGGCGCTCATCGCCAAATTCAGCGCGGATCGCGGTGAGTTCGTCGACGATGATGGTAGTAATACGCTCCGGCCGCGCCAGAATATCCAACAGGTCGGCAATTACCGCCATGATGTCGCGATATTCCTGGACGATCTTGTCCTGCTCAAGCCCGGTGAGGCGTTGCAGGCGCATTTGCAGGATTTCCTGCGCCTGCCCATCCGACAGCCGGTACAGGCCGTCGGCCTGCATGCCGAACACCGGCGGCAGCCCGTCCGGACGATAGGAGGCGCGGCCGCCCGGCGTCTCGCCTTCGGCCCGCGCAAGCATCTCGCGAACCAGAGCCGAATCCCACGCCTTCGCCATCAGTTCCTGCTTGGCAATCGGCGGCGTCGGGGCGGCCTTGATGATGGCGATGAATTCGTCGATGTTGGCCAGTGCCACGGCCAGGCCTTCCAACACGTGGCCGCGCTCGCGCGCCTTGCGCAGCTCGAACACCGTGCGGCGGGTGACGACTTCGCGCCGGTGCGCCAGGAAGTACTCCAGCATCTGGCGCAGGTTCAGCAGGCGCGGCTGGCGATCGACCAGCGCCACCATGTTCATGCCGAAGGTGTCCTGCAGCTGGGTGTTCTTATATAAGTTGTTGAGAACAACCTCAGGCACCTCGTTGCGCTTGAGCTCGATCACCACGCGCATGCCGGACTTGTCCGACTCGTCGCGGATGTCGGAAATGCCCTCGACCTTCTTTTCAGTGACCAGTTCGGCGATGCGCTCAAGCAAGGTGCGCTTGTTGACCTGGTAGGGCAGCTCGTCGACGATGATGGCCTGGCGCTGGCCGCGGTCGATGTCCTCGAAGTGCGTCTTAGCCCGCATCACCACGCGGCCGCGGCCGGTGCGATAGCCTTCGCGAACGCCCTGGATGCCATAGATAATCCCGGCGGTCGGAAAATCCGGCGCCGGAATCAATTCAATCAGTTCATCCACCGTGGCCTGCGGGTTGCGCAGCAGGTGCAGGCAGCCGTCAACGATTTCATTCAGGTTATGCGGCGGGATATTGGTGGCCATGCCCACCGCAATACCGGACGAACCGTTGATTAGCAGATTGGGAATACGCGCCGGCAGAATCGAAGGCTCTTTTTCAGAGCCGTCGTAGTTGCTGTCGAAATCGACGGTTTCCTTGTCAATGTCGAACAGCATCTCGTGGGCAATTTTTGCCAGGCGGATTTCGGTATAACGCATGGCCGCGGCGTTATCGCCGTCGACCGAACCGAAATTGCCCTGGCCGTCGACCAGCATATAGCGCAGCGAGAAATTCTGCGCCATGCGGACGATGGTGTCGTAGACTGCGGTATCGCCGTGCGGATGATACTTACCGATCACATCACCGACGATACGGGCCGATTTCTTGTAGGCTCGGTTCCAGTCGTTGTTGAGCTCGTGCATCGCAAACAGCACGCGCCGGTGCACCGGTTTCAGGCCGTCCCGCACATCAGGAAGCGCCCGGCCCACGATCACGCTCATGGCGTAATCAAGATAGGAGCGGCGCATTTCCTCTTCGAGGGAGACCGGAAGGGTTTCTTTTGCGAATGGATCCATTGCGGCGTGGTTTATGCGGCAGGTTTAAGCGAATGACAGGCCCTTTGGCGCGCGGCACAGTGGGCGCCTGACGGCTGGGCAACGTGCCATTCTAACATGCCGCCACCCCCCGCCTTCCGCTCTCCGGACAGCCCTTGCGCGCACCTCCCGAGGCTCTCGCTGAAACCCGGAATCCCTGATGCCACAAGGCTTTGCGGGCGGCACAAGACCCATGTTGCACAAACACCACAGCCCCAAAACCCATGCGGCGAATCGAATATATTTACTTCTTAGGAAACGACCCTTGTGGCACAATTCCCCAGCGAAGAGCCAGACATTGTTCGAAGTGGAGCATACACCACATCGAGAATGTTATACTCCGAAGAATGTATGACTTGTTTTCGTCCATTTGCTCGCAGTAACCCTGCGGTGATCTCATCCTGAGAGGAGAAATATGAAAAAATTTGCCAAGCTCGCGCTCGTTGCAGCTACCGCAGTAATGGCTGCATCCGCTCAAGCTCAGTCCGTCCCTTATGAAAAGAAGGCAGTGAACGACAACTGGGGCAACGGTACGAGCGAGTACGTGTGGAAGAATGGCACGAACGAGCTCTGCTGGCGCGACAGCTCCTGGACCCCGGCCACGGCCAACGCGCTGTGCGACGGCGCCCTGGCCCCGGCCGCACCGGCCCCGGCACCGGCTCCGGTGGCTCCGCCGGTCGTCTCGAGCGAGAAGGTCACTTTCGCTGCTGACACCCTGTTCGACTTCGACAAGGCTGTCCTGAAGCCGGAAGGCAAGGCCAAGCTGGACGACCTGGTCTCGAAGCTGCAAGGCATCACCCTGGAAGTCATCATCGCCGTTGGCCACACCGACTCGTTCGGTTCGGACAAGTACAACGATCGCCTGTCGATCCGCCGTGCTGAATCGGTCAAGGCTTACCTGGTGAGCAAGGGCGTTGAAGCCAACCGCGTCTACACCGAAGGCAAGGGCAAGCGCCAGCTGAAGGTCGATCCGAAGTCGTGCAAGGGCAACCGCAAGTCCCAGATCGCCTGCCAGCAGCCGAACCGCCGCGTGGAAGTCGAAGTGGTCGGCACCCGCAGCGCACGTTAATCGGATCCCTTCCGATGAAAAAAGCCCAGCGCAAGCTGGGCTTTTTTTTTGGTACAGTTGCCCGGACTGCCTCCCTCTTCCCTTCACACCGCCGGCGCGGCTAGTGCCGCCGGCCCCCGCATACGATGACGTTGCAATCGCAAACCCTTTCCGCCGCCGACGCCGCCAATCAGGACGTGCCGCGCCGCAATGCCGATCCGAAGGAAATCGACAAGTTCAGCGAACTGGCCCACCGCTGGTGGGACCCGGAAAGCGAGTTCAAGCCGCTGCATGAGCTGAACCCGCTGCGCCTGGGCTGGATCGACGGCATCGCCGGCCTGGCCGGCAAACGCGTGGTCGACGTGGGTTGCGGCGGCGGCATCTTGTCCGAAAGCATGGCGCGCCTGGGCGCCACGGTGCGCGGTATCGATCTTTCGACCAAGGCATTGAAGGTGGCGGACTTGCACAGCCTGGAGTCTGGCGTTGCCGTGACCTACGAGGAGATCGCCGCAGAAGCGCTGGCCGCGCGTGAACCAGCCAGCGTGGATGTGGTGACTTGCATGGAGATGCTGGAACACGTGCCCGATCCGGCGTCGATCGTGCAAGCCTGCGCCACGCTGGTCAAGCCCGGCGGTTACGTGTTCTTCTCGACTATCAACCGCAACCTGAAGGCCTACCTGCTGGCCATCGTCGGCGCGGAATATGTGCTCAACATGCTGCCGCGCGGCACGCACGACTATGACAAGTTCATCACCCCGTCCGAACTGGCGCGCTTTGCCCGCCAGGCCAGGCTGGACCTGGTGGAAATGCGCGGCATGACCTACAACCCGCTGTCGCAGGTGTATGCGCTGGGCCGCGACACCGATGTGAACTACATGATGGCATTCCGCCGGGTGGCAGCATGACGGCCGGCATCGCAGGGGTCTTCTTCGACCTGGACGGCACGCTGGCAGACACCGCGCCGGACCTGGCGGCGGCCGCCAACCGGCTGGTCGTCGCGCGCGGCCAGGCGCCGGTCGCCTATGAAAAGCTGCGCCCGGTCGCCTCGCACGGCGCGCGCGGCCTGCTGGGCGCGGCGTTCGGCCTGCGCCCGGAGGATGCGGAGTTCCCGGCGCTGCGCGATATTTTCCTGGACTACTACGAGGCCGACATCGCGGTCCACACGCGCCTGTTCGACGGCATGCCGCAAGTGCTGGCCGCGCTCGAGGCAGCGGGCATTCCATGGGGCATCGTCACCAACAAGATCGCACGCTTCACCGTGCCGCTGGTCGCCGCGATCGGCCTGGCCCCGCGCGCCAGCGCGGTGGTCAGCGGCGACACCACGCCCCACGCCAAGCCACACCCCGCCCCGCTGCTGCACGCCGCGGCAAGCGCCGGCGTCGACCCGCGCCAGTGCGTCTACGTGGGCGATGACCTGCGCGACATCCAGGCCGGCAAGGCCGCCGGCATGATCACCGTCACCGCCGCCTATGGCTATTGCGGCGACGGCGAGCCGCCCGAGACCTGGGGCGCCGACCACCTGATCCGCCACCCGGCCGAGCTGATCCCGCTGCTGGTGCCTGCCGCGGTCGCCTGACCGCGCCACAGGGGTATCCTGGCCGCGCCAGGAACTCCGCGCGACAGCTTGCGTCCAACCGGGTACAATCCAGCTTCCTCACTGGGGCCGACCTGGTTTCGACGTGGGTTACAAAGCAGTGGAGGGCATACCGAGGACCCGTCACCTCGTTAATCAATGGGAATGCAATAACTGCTAACGACGAACGTTACGCACTGGCCGCTTAATTGCGGCCGTCCTCGCACTGGCTCGCTGACGGGCTAGGGTCGCAAGGCCACGCGAGGTCATTTACGTCAGATAAGCTCCGGAAGGGTCACGAAGCCGGGGACGAAAACCTAGTGACTCGCCGTCGTAGAGCGTGTTCGTCCGCGATGCGCCGGTTAAATCAAATGACAGAACTAAGTATGTAGAACTCTCTGTGGAGGGCTTACGGACGCGGGTTCGATTCCCGCCGGCTCCACCAGTATTCAGTCCGATGCAATACCAGCAGGTCTAGAAACCCGCGAAAGCCCAAGGCTTCGCGGGTTTTTTCTTTGGCGGCCGGATCCCCCGCCATCTGTCTTCCAGGACGGCATCCGCATCGCACCGCCGCGTTTGCAGTTGTTTGCAGTCGGGCCCACAGCCCTGGCCTACGCTGGAATCGCTGCAGGCCGGGCAACGCACGGCATCAGCAACATAGTGCACCACAGGCGGGCTGGCCTGGCACCGGCGGCTCCCCGTTGCCAGGCCCTTTCTCCACGCCCGCGCGACCGCACAGCGTCCACATGAAACGGAGTTGGCGATGCCAATCAAGTCCATCGAGGTCATCCTCACGCGAGACGCACAGTGGGCCCTGGAATACGGCCCCGATAACCCGGGACCGGTCTACCCGTCCCGCGATGCCGCGATTGCCGCAGGCCTGCAGATGGCGATGACCCACGATGCCGTCCTGACGATTCACGGCATCAATGACAAATCGGACGCATTCGATTTCAGGGAATTGCACGCCCCTTTGCTCCATTGATGGTTGGTGCTATCAGCGCGCAATGGAAAGCAACATCCCCAGAATTGGGGATGCCCGGACCGCGTAGCGGCACCATCATGGCATGGGGGCGTACTGCGACTCGCCCGCTGCCACTTGTGGCCCTCGTCCCCCCTGGCCGAGGGCTTTTTCTTGGGTGACGCACCGGCACAACGCAGCGTCACCGGGAAGCGCCGCGCGCTATACCCCCAGCGCCCGGCCATCGCTGCGCGGGTCATGCGCGCCGGTAAGCTGCCCGCCGGCATCGATCCGGATCGCGCCCGGATGGCCGGCCAGCTGGCTTTGCGCAGGGATCGGGCTCAGTTGATGACCGCGCGCGGCAAGCTCGCTGAACACCGGCAGGCCGGCATCCTGTTCCAGCTTGAGGCTGTCGCGGCTGTCCGAGAAGGTCTTGCCCAGCAGGAAGCGCGGGCGGCGCAGTGCCGTCAGCGGATCCATGCCGTAGTCGATCATCCGTGTCAGCACCGCGGCCAGTGTCTGCGGCTGGCCGTCGGCGCCTTGCGTGCCGTACAGCAGATGCGGCCGGCCCTGCTTCAGGTAGATGCCGGGATTGAGGGTATGGAATGGCCGCTTGCCGCCGCGCAGCACGTTGGGGCTGGCGGGATCGAGGCTGAACGATGCGCCGCGGTTGTGCCAGAGCACCCCCGTGTCGCCGACGACAAGGCCGCTGCCCCAGTCGAAATAGACAGTCTGCAGCATGCTCACGCAGCGGCCCTCGCGATCGGCGGCGCCGATGTAGACCGTGTCGCCGGGCCTGAACACATGCGGCCATGCCATGGCGCGGTCCATGCGGATGCGGCGCGCGTGGGCATCGAGATTGGACCTGGACAACAGCCGGTCCAGCGGCACGTCGACAAAATCGGGATCGGCGACGTAGCGGTTGCGGTCCAGGAACGCCAGCTTCACCGCCTCGACCAGCAGGTGGTAATAGTCTGCGCTGCCTTCCGGGATGCCGGACAGATCGAACCGATCGAGGATGCCCATGATCTCCAGCGTCGTCACGCCTTGCGTGGGCGGACGCAGGCCGAGCAGTTCGCCGTCGCGGTAGGCGACGCGCAGCGGCACTTCTTCGCGCGCCTGGCAGCGCGCCAGGTCCTGTTCGCGCAACGGCGAGCCGGCCTTGGCCAGCCCGGCGGCAAGACGGCCTGCGAGGTCGCCCTCATAGAATTCGCGCCCGCCCTGTGTCGCCACCCGGTCCAGGGTGCGGGCCAGCTCGGGCTGGCGGAACATTTCACCGGGCCTGGGCATGCGGCCGTCTGGCATGAAGACTTGTCCGAAGCCGTCCCAGCCCGACAGGTCCGCCGAACGGAACTCCTGCCAGAAGCACTGTGACGGCGTGACGGGGAATCCGTTGGCGGCGTAATCGGTAGCCCGCTCCAGCAGCGCCGACCACGAGTGCGTGCCGCCCCACTGGTCCCGGCTGAAGGCAAAGGCACGGTCCCAGATCGCAACGGTGGCGGCGGCAGTGAGGGCAGCTGCCGGGCCCCGCAGCGGAATGGTGCCGGCATAGCCCGAGATCTCGGACGCGGCCTGGCCGATGCCGGAGAACGTGCGCACATTGCCGCCGCGGTCGCTGACCACCAGGAAGGCGTCGCCCCCCAGGCCGGTAAAGTGAGGATATGTCACGCTCAGCACTGCGCCGATGGCAATCGCCGCCTCGATCGCGTTGCCCCCGGCCTTCAATACCTCAAGCCCCGCCTGGCTGGCCAGTCCGTGCGGGCTCGTGACCATGCCCGTGGACGAATGCGCCTGCCCCGCGCGCCCGGATTGCGCCGGCTCCTGCGCCAGTTCCTGCCCGACAGCGGGCAATACCGTGCTGCCCGCCAGCGCGGCCGAGCCGGCCAGGAATGCCCGACGCGAGGTGCCGGCGCCGCAAGGATCCACTTCACCCAGAAATTCCATACTCACTCCCCCCGGATACGCGGCGGCCGGCCGACGCTGGCATTCCCTGCGTGCCGGCAGCCGCGATAACGATTCGATGATGGCGCCGGGTCAGGCCGCGCCTTGCACGCAAACCCGGCAGGACACGTCGGCTCAGGTCTCGGTCTTCCAGCCCTGCCATGGGCGTTCGGCAACGGATTCCGGCGCGGCGTAGTGATGCTTGATCCAGGCATAGGCCGGCCCGAGCGCATTCATGGCGATCACCGCGCCGAGCGCGGCCACGGGATCGCCCGGCACCGGGCCGAAGCCGCCGAACAGCGTTGCAAAATACGAGGCAAAGCCAAAGAACATACCGGGGATAAAGCGCAGCGCGACGAACACGCGTGCGAGATACATCATCGAAGCGTTGAGCGTGAACAGGATCACCATCTCCGCCACGATCAGCGCAGGCCCGGAGAACTGCTCGGCTGCCTGGCGGAAGCAAAGCACGATGACAAAGGCAAAGAGCGAGCCCACCGGCAGCGTCGGCCAGATCTTCTTCAGGTTCTCCGGCGTGGGACCGCCCATGGCAAAGGTCGCGGCCCAGCTGATGAAGATGGCCCATGGCGGCAAGTGCGAGGCATGCGCGGCGATGGGAACGGTGGTGATGGCAAGCAGTGAGGCCACGACTTCGGCAGGCAGCTTTCTCATGATCGACTCCTGGATGGACGGGGAACGGGCATTGCTGTCAGTGTGGGCAGCACCGGTGCCGATGGATCTCGCAGCGATGCTGCGTGACGACGGTGATCTTGCCGCGCTTCACCACCCACAGCCGCGGCGGGATGTCGATCAGCGCATCGGCCACCTGGAAGGTATCGAGGACAACCAGGTCAGCCTGGCGCCCGACCTTGAGGCCATAGGTGTCGTGCAGGCCGATCGCGCGCGCCGCGTTGTGCGTGCCCATGTCGAGCACCGCGAGCTGGTGCTCGGGCACGCCGAACTGGGCCACGTGCGCCAGCATATTGCCGATCTGCAGCATGTCGGCCTTGCCGAAAGGCGTGAAGGCATTGCGGATATTGTTCGAGGAATACGCCACGTTGACCCCGCCACTGTGCAGGGCCTTCACCGGCGCCAGCCCGCGGCGCTGGTTCTGGACGTCCTTGCGGCCGCCGAGATAGAGATCGGTGGCGGGCAGCGTGACGATGCTGATGCCGGCCTCGCGGAGCTGCTCGATCAGCGGCTGCAGCTGCGCCGCGTCAAGCGCGCCCAGGCTCGTGACATGGCCCAGCGACACGCGCCCCTGATAGCCGGCTTCGATAGTCTTCTGCGCGATATATGACACTGCGGCAAAGCGCTGGTCGCCGGTGTCGTCGGCAAAATCGGCGTGCATGTCGACCGGCGCGTCATAGCGTTGCGCGAGTTCGAAGACCATGTCGATATGACGCATGGTGTCGGCCCATCTCAGCTCGTTGTACGGGCAGCCGCCGACCACATCGGCGCCCAGGTCCATGGCCTCTGTCATCAGCTCGCGGGTGCCCTGCGATTTCAGGATGCCCTCTTGCGGGAAGGCCACGATCTGCAGGTCGAGCAGATCGTGGTACTCCGATTTCAGCTCAAGCAGTGTCTCCACACCGATCAGCCCCTGGATCAGGTCGACATCGGGATGCGCGCGGATCGCCACCGTGCCGTTCCTGACCGCCATGTCCAGCACCTGGCGCGAGCGGTCCAGCACATCCTGGCGCTGCTGCTTGCTTTTCAGGATGCCGGTAACGCGGATGGCTTCGTCCAGCGTGCCGAAGCGCGCTGGCAGGCGGCGGTGCAGCAGGGCCTTGTCCAGGTGCAGATGGGCTTCCACCAGCCCCGGGATGACCGCGCGGCCGCCGGCCTCGATCACTTCATGCGCCGGCACGTCGATGCCGGGCTCGATGGCGGCGATGCGGCCGTCGCGGATGGCGATATCGGTCAGGGGCGCGTCGTCGCGAACGCAGGCGTCCCGGATCAGCAGATCCAGCTGCATGGCTTGTCTCCTCAGGTCTTTGTTATGCAGGCGAAGTCAGGGCTTCGCTACCTGAAGCGTAGGTGCCGGGGCGGCATCACTGCATCAGGATTGGCTGAATTCGACCTAAGGATTTTCCTAGACGCACCGCAGCAGATCCGCAGCAGACTAGGCGGCGTCCCCGGCTTCGGCGAGCAGGCCGTGGCGGATGGCGTAGTGCACCAGCCCGGCGGTCGACGCGATATCCATCTTGCCGAGGATGTTGGCCTTGTGGGTGCTCACCGTCTTGGCGCTGAGCGACAGCGCTGCGGCGATCTCGTTGATGCCCAGCCCCTCGGCCAGCATCTGGAACACCTGCAGTTCACGCGCCGTCAGGCGTGCATGCGGCAACACGGCATCTGGCTGCCGCGCCTGGCTGACGAGCTTGTCGGCAATCGCCGGCGAGACCACGGTACCGCCGCGCGCCACCTTGCGGATGGCACCGAGCAGCTGGTCGGACTCGACATTCTTGGTCAGGTAGCCCGCCGCGCCTGCGCGGATGGCCTGCAGCGCATATTGCGACTCGCGGTACATGCTCAGCACCAGTACCGGCAGCGCCGGATGGCTGGCCCGTATCTGCTGGATCAGCAGGATGCCGCTGCGCCCCGGCATCGACATGTCCAGCAGCAGCACGTCCGGCGCCTGCGCGCGCAGCAGCGCCAACACTTCGCAGCCGTCGGCGGCTTCGGCCACCACCTGCATGTCGGGCACGGTGGAGAAGATCTTCTTGAGCCCGTCGCGGATGATGGTGTGGTCGTCGGCAAGCATCAGGCGGATCATCTTGCCCCTCCGTTGCCGGCAGCGCCGGCATTGGGGATCTGCGCCTCGACCCGGGTGCCGCCGCCCTTCTCACTGGTTACCGCCAGCTTGCCGCCCAGCATCAGCGCACGCTCGCGCATCCCCAGCAAACCCAGGCTGCGGCGATGCCCGGCCCTGGACGCATCGATGCCGCGGCCGTTGTCGGCAACCACCAGCCGCAAGGTCCCGCCGGCCTCGCTCAGTTCCACTCGCACGCGATTGGCGCGGCCATGGCGGCAGGCATTGGTCAGCGCTTCCTGCGCGATGCGAAAGACCGCGGTGCTGAGCTCGGCGCTGAGCTCGCCAACGGGCTGCAGCGCCAGCTCGCAGGCGATGCCGCCACGCTCGGAAAAAGACTCGGCCAGCCACTCGATCGCCGCGTTCAGCCCCAGCTCATCCAGCAGCGGCGGGCGCAGGTCTGCCGCGATGCGCTGCACCGCGTCCACCGTCGAATCCGCGATCTGCTTGAGCATCTGCAAATGCTTGCGGCACGCGTCGCCGGCATCGGGGCCCTGCTGCCCCTCGATAAAGCTCAGTCCCAGGCGCAATGCCGTCAGGGACTGGCCAAGCTCATCGTGCAGCTCGCGTGAGATCCGGGTGCGCTCCGCCTCGCGCACGGACTGCAGGTAGGCGGACAGCTCACGCAGCTGCGCGCGCGAGTCCAGCAGCTCCTGCTCGGAGCGCTTGCGGTCGGTAATGTCGCGCGAGATGCCGACCGTACCGACAACCGCGCCGTCCTGGCCTCGAATCGGCATCTTGATCGTATCGAACCAGCGCAGGCTGCCGTCCTGGCCGTGACGGCATTCCTCATAGCGCCGGCGGATGCCGCTGGCCACCACGGCCTTGTCGGTGCCCAGGTAGACCTGTCCCCATTCCTCCGACCACACCTTGTCCGGCGTGCTGCCCAGGATCTCGGCCTCGGACCGCCCGCATGCGGCCATGAAGGCGTCATTGACCAGGACGTAGCGGGAGCCGACGTCCTTCAGCCAGGCCTGGTCGGGTATGTTGTTCAGTATGGCCCGCTGCAGGTCGACATAGGTATCCATGATTTCTCCTTGCCGGGCCGTTGCCTTGCCGGCAGGCGCCCGATTCATGACAGACAAGAATCGATTCATGCATTGCACTCATCCGACGGCATGGCCTGCCTGCATCCCCCCGCAGACTATAGCCAGCAACCGGCGGCAATGCGCTTGTCGTTTTCCTCAATGGCTGGACGAAAGCGAACGTCCGGATCACAGAGCCTTGCGGCATGGTGTGGATCAAGGGGCTGTGGCGCGGCTATTGTTGGCATGACACTGGACGGGGCCGCGCGGCGAAGGACTACAATAGGCGGTTGCAGTCCTTGAAGGCTTTCGCCATGTCTGACCATCCCCGCTTCACCATCAACCGTTCCATGGTCGCCCTGGTCCCGGAACAGCCGTTCCTGGACTGGATCCAGGCGGTCGATCCCCAGCCGGTGGCCGGCCTCACGCTAGAGCAGGTGCGCGAGGACCAGAGCGTATTCCTGCTGCCGGAAGAACTGGCCGATACGCACGACAACGCCGTGCGCTGGGTCGAGAAGCGCTGGCAGGAATTCTTTGAATTCATGCTGGGTGAGTGGTTCGACGACTCGATGTGGCCCGAGGAACTGTCGCTGCAGATGTTCCGCGAGTGGTTCAGCGTGCGCTACCACTCGATGGTGTTCGACATGGCGCCCGACGTGCCGGTCATGCACGATGACTGGGACGACGAAGACGACGCGTCCGAGATGCTGCACTAGTCCGGATCAGGAACCCGGCCGGCAGAGCTCCGGCCCGGGGTCAGCGTCGCCAGGGACGCCTCAGAGGAAGCGGTCGAGGATCTTGCGGCTGTGCTTGTCCAGCGCCATCAGGTCGCGGATCAGGTAGTGGATGCCGTGCGTGTCCGATATCAGCAGCGTGCTGCCGGCCAGGCGCCGGATCGCCTCTTCGCCGCGCAGCACCAGTTCGGTCTGACCGCGATCGGTCTGCACCGTCCACACGCTGGGCGTGGCGTAGGTCGACACGCTCACGATACGCTGGATCTCCGGCATGAACTCGCGCGAGGCGAGTTCCGCTTCGATCATGCTGCGCTCTGCCAGCGGCAAATCCTCCAGCCGCGGAATCCACACCACTTCATGCCCGTCGGTGCTCATCAGGCCGATGCCGCCCTGCGGTGCGGAAATCGGGAAGGCGCGCACCGGCACCACGCCTTCGTGGACGGTGCCGTCCTCGGCGATCAGGACCAGGCGGCCAAAACGATTGCGATCTAGCGTAAACATGGGCGTCGGCGTGGTGGCAGGGATGTCATTGGGCATTGGCGGCCTCCGGCGTTTCGATCGCTTGGTCCTCGCCGTCACCGTCCTCGGCGTCGACATTGCGCGCCTGCGCCTGGTACAGCTTGTAGTACGCGCCTTCGCGCAACAGCAGTTCATCATGGCTGCCGACTTCGACGATCTGGCCGCGGTCCATCACCACCAGCCGATCGGCCTTGCGCAGTGTCGACAGGCGGTGCGCGATGGCGATGGTGGTACGGCCCTGCACCAGGTTGTCGAGCGCCTTCTGGATTTCCTTCTCGGTGGCGGTGTCGACCGACGAGGTGGCCTCGTCCATGATCAGGATGCGCGGGTTGATCAGCAGCGCGCGCGCGATCGAGATGCGCTGGCGCTCGCCGCCCGACAGCGCCTGGCCACGTTCACCGACCAGCGAGTCATAGCCGTGCGGCAGGCGCAGGATGAACTCGTGCGCATGCGCGGCGCGCGCGGCGGCGATGATCTCATCGCGCGTGGCGTCGGGCTTGCCGTAGGCAATGTTGTCGGCAATCGTGCCGAAGAACAGGAACGGCTCCTGCAGCACCAGGCCGATATGGCGGCGGTACTCCGACACCGGCAGCGAGCGGATATCGACGCCGTCGACGCGGATCGCGCCCTCGGAAACATCGTAGAAACGGCAGATCAGGTTGACCAGCGTGCTCTTGCCCGAGCCACTGTGTCCCACCAGGCCAATCATCTCGCCCGGCTCGATCGACAGGTTCAGCCCGCGGATCACCGCGCGGTTGCCGTAGCGGAAGCCCAGGTCGCTCATGTCGATGGCGCCTTCGACCTGGTCCAGCTTCGCCGGGCGCACCGGCTCCGGCACGCTCGACACGTGGTCGAGGATGTCGAAGATGCGCTTGG
Source organism: Cupriavidus sp. UYPR2.512 (assembly GCF_000379565.1). NCBI lineage: Bacteria > Pseudomonadati > Pseudomonadota > Betaproteobacteria > Burkholderiales > Burkholderiaceae > Cupriavidus > Cupriavidus sp. UYPR2.512. Next base: position 143,477 of record NZ_KB903075.1, read on the forward strand.
CGCCGGCCGCGGCCTTCTGCGTCACCGAGACGATCCGGCTCATCGAATCCAGGCGGGTATAGAAGCGGCTGATATAGGTCAGGAACGCCACCAGCACCCCCACCGTGATGGCGCTGTGCGACACCTGCCAGATGCCGAACACCCACACGATCAGCAGGCCGATCTCGGTCAGCAGGGTGACCGTCGGCGTGAACAGCGACCATACCGCGTTGACGCGGTCGTTGATCGCCAGGTTGTGCTTGTTGGCCTCGCGGAAACGCGACACCTCACGCTTTTCCTGGGCAAAGGCCTTGACCACGCGGATGCCGGGGATGGTATCGGCCAGCACATTGGTGATCTCGGACCAGATCCGGTCGATCTTCTCGAAGCCGTGGCGCAGGCGGTCGCGCACCAGGTGGATCATCCAGGCGATGAACGGCAGCGGCACCAGCGTCACCAGTGCCAGCCACGGGTTGATCGACACCAGGATCACCGCCGTCATGACGATCATCAGCACGTCGGTGGCAAAGTCCAGCAGGTGCAGCGACAGGAAAACGCAGATGCGGTCGCTTTCCGAGCCGATGCGCGCCATCAGGTCGCCCGTGCGCTTGCCGCCGAAGTATTCCAGCGACAGCTTTAGCAGGTGTTCATATGTTGTTGTGCGCAGATCGGCACCGATGCGCTCCGATACGCGTGCCAGCAGGTAGGTCCGCGCCCACCCCAACGACCAGGCCACCAGCGCCGCACCCAGCAGCCCAGCCAAATACAGGCGCACCAGCCCATAGTCGATCGGCACGCCGTTCTGGAACGGGATCAGCACCTTGTCCATCAGCGGCATGGTCAGGTACGGCGGCACCAGTGTGGCCGCAGTGGACAGCAGCGTCAGCAGGAAGCCCGCCAGCAACTGCCACTGGTATGGCCGGGCAAAGCGCCACAGGCGCAGCAGCGCCCAGGTCGACGGCGGGGTTTCCAGTTCCCGGCTGCATTGGGGGCACTGCTCCTCGTCCGGGGGCAGCGGCGCCTTGCAGGTCGGGCACAGCACCTCGCCCGCCTCGCCGGACGGGCGCGCGCCGGCGGCGTCGCGCTGGGCTTCGAACTGGTCGGCCAGCCGCAGCGCGGCCGGATTGTAACCAAGCGTATATCGCCAGCTGGCCAGCCGGCCCTCCGGACCACTCAGTTCCAGCGCGCCCACGCCCGCGTGGTCGGTGTGCGACAGGCGCAGGGTGGGCCCGATGTTCCATTCCCGCACATTTTTTTCACCGGGAGCCCGGCCAACGATGCGCTGGCCGGTCACAACCAGCCACCCTTGGGTAAAATGCAGCTTCGCGTCGAGGTCCAGGGCCAGTCCGGCCAGGACGGTCTCGCCGGGTCGGAGCCACGATCCGGATTCAGCCCGCCAGGGCTCGTCGGCAGCAAGGGCGGTAGGGACAGGCAGGGAGGACTGGGTCATGGATGGCGCGGCGTGCGTCCAGGGGGAACGGACATAACTTGAAACAAATTTAGGCCGGGCACGCTCTGGCGGCCCGCGAATTCGCCCGCAGTATACATAACGACGAACGCGCGGGTACTCCTGATGCATTGCACAATCACTTTTACACCAAGAAAGTCAACCCGCTCTGTGCTGTAACGTTACTGAAAGGTTAGGCTTCCATTTCTCGGGCGGTTCCGCCCACTGCCTCAAGCAAATTCAATGAAAAAGAAGGACATTGAGATTTTCGATGTCATGTCGCTGCGCGGCCCGAATATGTGGACATATCGGCCCGTCCTGGAGGCATGGGTCGATATCGGGGAACTGGAGGACTTTCCCTCCAACACGATTCCGGGGTTCTACGAGCGCCTGTCGGCCTGGCTGCCGTCGCTGATCGAGCATCGCTGCAGCATCGGCGAGCGCGGTGGCTTCCTGCAGCGCCTGAAGGAAGGCACCTGGCCCGGCCATATCCTGGAACACGTGACGCTTGAGCTGCAGAATCTGGCAGGCATGCCTGGCGGCTTCGGCAAGGCACGCGAAACCCCGGTGCGCGGCGTCTACAAGGTGATCGTGCGCGCCTGGCACGAGGAAGTCACCCGCGTCGCGCTGTTCACTGCCCGCGACCTGGTCATGGCCGCGATCGAGGACCGTCCCTTCGACGTCCCCGCCGCCGTGGACAACCTGCGCCGCCTGGTGGACGAGCATTGCCTGGGCCCCAGCACCGCCTGCATCGTCGATGCCGCGGACGACCGCGACATCCCGGCGATCCGCCTGTCGGACGGCAACCTGGTGCAACTGGGCTACGGCGCGCGCCAGCGCCGCATCTGGACGGCCGAGACCGACCGCACCAGCGCCATCGGCGAAAGCATCTCGCGCGACAAGGACCTGACCAAGAGCCTGCTGGAATCCTGCGGCGTGCCGGTCCCTGAGGGCCGCATGGTCGATTCCCCGGCAGACGCCTGGGACGCCGCCGAGGACATCGGCGTGCCGGTGGTGGTCAAGCCTTATGACGGCAACCACGGCCGCGGCGTGTTCACCAACCTGATGACCCGCGAGGAAGTCGAGACCGCCTACGGCGTGGCTATCGATGAAGGCAACGGCGTCATCGTCGAGCGCTTTATCCCCGGCAACGAGCACCGCCTGCTGGTGGTCGGCGGCCGCCTGGTGGCCGCCGCCATGGGTGAGACCGCGAGCGTGGTCGGCGACGGCAAGTCCACCATCGACGAGCTGATCGAGCTGCAGATCAATTCAGATCCGCGCCGCGGCACCACCGAGGACCATCCGCTGAACCGTGTGCGGCTGGACTCGGCCGCGCGCCTGGAACTGAAGCGCCAGGGCATGGACGCCAGCTCGGTCCCGCCCGAAGGCCGCACCGTGCTGATCCAGCGCAACGGCAACGTCGCCTTCGACGTCACCGACCGCGTGCACCCGAGCGTCGCCGCGCATGCCGCGCTGGCCGCGCGCGTGGTCGGGCTGGATATCGCCGGCGTGGACCTGGTGGCCGAGGACATCTCGCGCCCGCTGGCCGAACAGCGCGGCGCCATCGTCGAGGTCAACGCCGGCCCCGGCCTGCTGATGCATATCAAGCCGGCCGAAGGCACGCCGCGCCCGGTGGGCCGCGCCATCGTCAACCACCTGTTCCCTGAGTCCGATGACGACCAGGGCCGCATCCCGGTGGTCGGCGTGACCGGCACCAACGGCAAGACCGTGGTGGCGCGCCTGGTGGCGCGCCTGCTGCAGCTGTCGGGCAAGCATACCGGCCTGGCCTGCAGCGACGGGCTGTTCCTGGACCGCCGCCAGGTCGAAAGCGGCGACCGCGCCAACTGGGAGTCGGGCCATCGCATCCTGATGAACCGCGCGGTCGAGGCCGCCGTGTTCGAGAACGACAGCGGCAGCATCCTCTCCGAAGGCCTAGTCTACGACCGCTGCCAGGTCGGCGTGGTCACCAATTTCGACCAGCCCGACCACCTCGGCGACTACTACGTCGAGGACGAGGACCGCATGTACAACGTGCTGCGCACGCAGGTCGACGTGGTGCTGGAGACCGGCGCGGCCGTGCTCAACGCGCGCGACGAACGCCTGGTGGAGATGGCCGGGCTGTGCGACGGCGACGTGATCTTCTTCGGCCTGACGCCGGAACTGCCCGCGATCGTGTCGCACCGCGCCGCCGGCAAGCGCGCGGTGTACCTGCGCGAAGGCAAGATCGTGCTGGCCACCGGCAGCAGCGAGACCGCACTGGTCGACGTGGCTGCGGTGCCGCTGACCTATGCCGGGCGCGTCGCGTTCCAGGTCGAGAACGTGCTGGCGGCCGTGGCCGCGGGCTGGGCGCTGGGCATTTCCAACGACCTGATCCGCGCCGGCGTGGTGACCTTCGATGTCGGCCAGGTCGACGTGCCGGGCCGCTTCACGCTGTTCGAGCGCAACGGCGCCACCGTGGTGGTCGACGACGCCCACAACGCGCCCGCGCTGGAAGCGCTGGCGAGCGCGCTGGACCGCTTCCCGGCCGAGCGCCGCATGGTGGTCTACGGCGCCGGCGTGCAGCGCCGCGACGAAGACCTGGTGCGCCAGGGCAAGGTCCTGGGCCAGCATTTCGACCGTGTCTTCCTGTGCGAGGACCGCAGCGTCAAGCGCGCCCTGCCCGATGCCGAGGCGCGCGCGCAGCTCAAGCAGGGCCTGTACGAAGGCCGGCGCGTGACCAAGATCATCGACGAAGGCACGCGCGCCAGCGCCATTGAAACCGCGCTCGCCCAGTTGGTGCCGGGCGACCTGCTGGTATTGCAGTGCGACGAGGCCGCCACCGGCGCCACCGTCGACCTGGTGCACCACTGGATGGGCCAGCCCGCGCGCCGCGCCTGACGCGGCCCCAAGCTCAACCGCGCATAGAAGACACGGAAACCGTTCTATGGAAGTCTCACGTATCCGGGCCCTGCGGGGCCCGAACCTGTGGTGCCGCCACACCGCCATCGAGGCGATCGTGGCGTGCCAGGATGCCACCAACATGCTGTCGGCGCTGCCCGGTTTTGAAGACCGGCTGCGCGCCCGTTTCCCTGAGATCGGGCCGCTGCGCCCGGACGAGGAATCGGGCGAGCTGTCGCTGGCCCACGTGCTGGAAGTGACGGCGCTGCGCCTGCAGGCCGCCGCCGGCTGCCCGGTCACCTTCAGCCGCACCGCGCAGACGGTCGAGCCCGGCACCTACCAGGTGATCGTGCAATACAGCGAGGAAGAAGTCGGCCGGCTTGCATTCGAGCTGGCCGAGGCCCTGTGCCGGGCCGCGCGCAACGACACCCCGTTCGACCTGGCTGACGCGCTGCACCGCCTGCGCGAGCTGGACGAGGACGTGCGCCTGGGGCCCAGCACCGGCTCCATCGTCTACGCCGCCGTGGCGCGCGGCATCCCCTACCGGCGCCTGACGCAGGGCTCGATGGTGCAGTTTGGCTGGGGCAGCAAGCAGCGCCGCATCCAGGCCGCCGAGACTGACCGCACCAGCGCCGTGGCCGAATCGATCGCGCAGGACAAGGATCTGACCAAGACCCTGCTGCACGCCGCCGGCGTGCCGGTGCCGCTGGGCCGCTCGGTGCGCAGCGCCGAAGAGGCCTGGGCCGCAGCGCAGGAAATCGACGCACCGGTGGTGGTCAAGCCGCGCGACGGCAACCAGGGCAAGGGCGTGGCAGTGCGCATCCGCACCCGCGGGGAAGTGATGACGGCCTATGAGGTCGCCTCGGACATCAGCTCTGACGTGATCGTCGAGCGCTATATCCCGGGCCATGACTTCCGCCTGCTGGTGGTCGGCAAGCAGCTGGTGGCGGCCGCGCGCCGCGACCCGCCGCAGGTCATCGGCGACGGCGTGCACACCGTGCGCCAGCTGGTCGAGGAAGTGAACCGCGACCCGCGCCGCGGCGAGGGCCATGCGACCTCGCTGACCAAGATCCGCTTTGATGATATCGCGCTGGCCACGCTGGCCAAGCAGCACCTGACCGCCGATTCCGTGCCGGCCAACGGCACGCGCGTGGTGTTGCGCAACAACGCCAACCTGTCCACCGGCGGCAGCGCCACCGACGTGACCGACGATGTCCACCCGGACATCGCCGCGCGCGCCGTGGCGGCGGCGCAGATGGTGGGCCTGGACATCGCCGGCGTCGACGCCGTGTGCGAGACCATGCTCAAGCCGTTCGAGGAACAGGCCGGCGGCATCGTCGAGGTCAACGCCGCGCCGGGCCTGCGCATGCACCTGCAGCCGTCGTACGGCAAGGGCCGCGCGGTCGGCGAAGCCATTGTCTCGACCATGTTCTCCGATGGCGACGATGGCCGCATCCCGGTGGTGGCCGTGTCCGGCACCAACGGCAAGACCACCACGGTACGGCTGATCACCCACATCATGGCCACCAGCGGCCTGCGCATGGGCATGACCGGCACCGACGGCGTGTATATCCAGGGCGAGCGCATCGACACCGGCGACTGCAGCGGCCCGCGCAGCGCGCGCAACGTGCTGCTGCACCCGGACGTGGACGCCGCCGTGTTTGAAACCGCGCGCGGCGGCCTGCTGCGTGAAGGCCTGGCATTCGACCGCTGCGACGTGGCGGTGGTGACCAACGTGGGCGAAGGCGACCACCTGGGCCTGTCCTTCATCAACTCGGTGGAAGACCTGGCGGTGCTCAAGAGCGTGATCGTGCAGAACGTCGCGCCTCACGGCATGGCGGTCCTGAATGCGGCCGACCCGATGGTGGTGCGCATGGCCGACGCCTGCCCCGGCAGCGTCACCTTCTTCGCGCACGACCCCAACCAGCCGGCCATGGCCACGCACCGCGCGCAGGGCAAGCGCGTGGTGTTCGTGGACGGCGCCGACATCGTCGTATCCGAAGGTGATACCGAAGTGCGCATCGCACTGGCCGAGATCCCGCTGACGCGCAACGGCACCATCGGCTTCCAGGTCGATAACGCGATGTCGTCGATCGCCGCCGCGTGGGCGCTGGGCATCGACTGGTCGATTATCCGCCGCGGCCTGGCCACCTTCGTCAACGACGCGCAGACCGCCCCGGGACGCTTCAACGTGTTCGACTACCGCGGCGCCACGCTGATCGCCGACTACGGCCACAACCCGGATGCCATCCTGGCACTGTGCAGCGCTGTCGAGACCATCCCCGCCAAACGGCGCGTGGTGGTGATCAGCGGCGCGGGCGACCGCCGCGACGACGACATCCGCCGCCAGACCCAGATCCTGGGCGGCGTGTTCGATGAAGTCATCCTGTACCAGGACCAGTGCCAGCGCGGCCGCGCCGACGGCGAGGTGCTGGCGCTGCTGCGCGAAGGCCTGCAGGGCGCGCAACGCGCCGGCCAGGTCGAGGAGATCCGTGGCGAGTTCGTCGCCATCGATACCGCACTGTCGCACCTGCAGCCGGGCGACCTGTGCCTGGTCCTGGTGGACCAGGTGGAAGAGGCGCTGGGGCATATCGCCGGCCGCATCGCGCAGGGCTGACCGGCCCGGCGATAGAGAAAAAGGCCAGCTCCGCGGAGCTGGCCTTTTTCCTTGCAGCGCCGATCAGTGGCGCCCGGGCAGCGACAAGCGCCGCTCCAGCATATGCTGCACGCCCGACAGCCCCGTGCTCAGCACCCAGTAGATCGCCGCCACGGCCAGGTACAGCGGCAACGGCTGGTAGGTGGCCGCGATCACCTCCTGCGCCGTGCGCAGCAGCTCGGTCACGGTGATGACCGATACCAGCGAGGTGTCCTTGATCAGGCTGATCAGGCTGTTGGACAGGCTTGGCACCGCCAGCCGCAGCGCCTGCGGGCCGATCACGTAGAGCAGTGCTTGCACCGGCGTCAGGCCGAGGCTGTAGGCTGCCAGCCATTGGCCGCGCGACACGCCCAGGATGGCCCCGCGCATGCTCTCGGACAGGTAGGCGCCGACGTTCAGGCTCAGCGTCAGCACGCCCGCGGGCGTGGGCTCCAGCGCGATGCCGACGCCCGGCAGCCCGTAGTAGACGACAAAGATCTGCACCAGCAGCGGCGTGCCGCGCATGATGCTGACATAGGTACGCGCCACCGCCTTGAGCACGCGGCTATGGCTGATGCCCATCAGCGCCACCACCGTGCCCAGCATCAGCCCGAACACCATCGACCATAACGCGAATTTGATGGTCAGCAGCGTGCCCTGCAGCAGCACTGGCAGGGAATCGGTGACAAGCTGGAGAGCGGACATGGGCGTGGCGGCGGCAGAAGAATGAAAAAGAAAGCGGCGCGGCAGCCATGCAGGCCGCGGCGCCGCGACATGATACCGCCCGGCTTGCTGGCCGGCTTACCTGACTGGCTTACCTAACTCGTTTACTTGATTGGCTTACCGGCGGGCCTGGTCACGTCGGTGCCGAACCACTTCACCGAGAGCTTGCCAAGCGTGCCGTCCTTGCCCAGGTCATCCAGCGCGTGGTTGATGGCCTGCGCGAACTTGGGGTTGTCCTTGCGGAACGGGATGGCCACCTGCGTGGTGGCGCCCGCCACGATTGCGCCCTGCCGCAGCGGCAGGTTGGCGGTCTTGACCAGGTAGGCGACCATCAGCCGGTCGTTCAGCGCGGCGTCGACGCGCTGTGCCACCAGGTCGCGCAGGTACTCAGGCGCGCCGGGATAGGTCTTGACGTCGATGCCCGGCACCGACTTCGCCAGGTCGTTGAAATTGCTGCCCAGGCTGACGCCGAGCTTGTGGCCCTTCAGGTCTTCCAGCGACTTGAACTGGCGGTTGTCATCCTTGCGCTGGATCAGCTGCGCATCCGAGTAGACGTAGGGGGTGGAGAAGTCGAGCACTTGCTGGCGCTGAGGCGTGACGTTGACCTGGTTGACGATCACGTCGAACTTGCCCGCCTGCAGGCCGGCAATGATGCCGCTCCACTCGGTGGTGACGAACTCCGGCTTCACGCCCAGCTTGCCCGCCACCGCACGCGCCACGTCCACGTCAAACCCTTCCAGCTCGTTCTTCGCGCCGCGGAAGCCAAACGGCGGGTACGTGCCCTCCAGGCCGATCTTGAGCACGCCGGCCTGCTTGACGGTATCGAGCAGGTCGGCGGCCTGCGCCGCGGTGGACGCCAGCCCGGCGCCGGCAAGCAGCGAGGCAGCCAGCAGGGATTTGAGCCAGGCAGTACGAATCGATCGCATATGTTCTCCAGTGGATGCGGATAAGCAGTGTGGGGGCAGACAGCGCCGAGGGCCGCTCGTGAGGGCTGCCGGCCAGTTGTGCTGCTATGAGCCTATATCGGGCTCAACACTACCGCAAACACTATCGAACGCTAAATATTGATTCATTATGGCTAAATAACTGCCGGGCCTGATGCGTCCCGGCGGTGGCGCCCTGCCCTTACTGGTAGGCCTTGTCGTTGGGCGCCGCGAACAGCGCCTTCATGTCGGCCGACAGCGGGTAGTTCATGTTGATGCCGCGCGGCGGGATCGGCGACATAAACCACTTGTTGTACAGTTTCTCGGCACGGCCGCTGGTCTGCAGGTCTGCGATCACGCCGTCGGCCAGCTTCTTGAACGAGGGATCGTCCTTGCGGAACATGCAGGCGTAGTTCTCGGTCTGCAGCGGCGCGCCGACCACCACCCAGTCGCCCGCGTTCTTGGCCTTGGTGCGCTCGCCGTACAGCAGCGGCTCGTCCATGACGAAGGCAGCGGCGCGGCCGGTCTCCAGGATCAGGAAGGACTGGCCGTGGTCCTTGGTGCTGATCAGGTTCATGTTCATGGCCTTCTCGCCGTTCATCTTGACCAGCAGGCGCTCGCCGGTGGTGCCGGCGGTGGTGACCACATTGCGGTCCTTCAGGTCGGTGAACTCCTTCACGCCCGAATCCTTCCTGGTCAGCATCCTGATGCCGTAGACGAACATGCTGTTGGAGAACGCCACCTGCTTCTGGCGCTCCAGGTTGTTGGTGGTGCTGCCGCATTCGATGTCGATGGTGCCGTTCTGCACCAGCGGGATGCGGTTCTGCGAGGTGATCGGGGTCAGGCGCACCTGCAGGCTGGGCATCTTGAGTTCGCTCTTCACCTTGTCGACGATCTGCAGCAGGATCTCGTGCGAATAGCCCATGACGTCCTTGCCGTCGGTGTACGAGAACGGGATCGACGATTCGCGATAGCCAAGCGAGATCACGCCGCTGTCCTTGATCTTCTTCAGCGTGTCGCCATCGGCGGCATGGGCGGCGCCGGCGGCCAGCAGCAGCGTGGCGGCCGCAAGCGCGCGGCGGGTGGCGGATCGGTGGAGGTGCAGTGATTTCATGTGGCGCTCCTTGTAGTGGGGCTTGGTCATTGAGGCATGTTTCGTGAACGGCGTCGTGTACTGCGGACGCACGGGTACGGCATGAACCAATACTTGCCTGCGGCGCTATGCGCGCGCAGCATCAAAATCCTCTGCTTCGATGGCCGGACGGCGTCCTGCCAGCCGGTCGGCCAGCAGGCCGGCGCTGCCCATCGCCAGCGTAAAACCGAGCGCGCCATGGCCCAGGTTCAGCCATAGCCCGGACACCCGCGACGGCCCCACCAGCGGCAGGCCGTCCGGCGTGGCCGGGCGCAGCCCGGCCCATGGCTGCAGCTGCGCCAGCGGCAGCTCGGGCACGATGCCCTCGAACAGCGCGCGTGTCTGTGCCACCAGCGTGCCGACCCGCTCCGGGTCGATGCGGGTGCCGCCGCGCACCAGGTCGGCCATGCCCGCCACCCGCAGTGTATTGCCGATGCGCGCGTAGACGATCTTGTTGGCAAAGTCCGTCACGCTGATATGCGGCGCGCGCGTGCCGCTGGCCAGCGGCACCGTGATGCTGTAGCCCTTGAGCGGCCACAGCATCGGCCGCACGCCCAGCGGGCGCAGCAGCGGCACGCTGCCGATGCCGCCGGCCACGATCACCACGTCGGCCGGCACCACGCCGCTGGCGGTACGCACGCCGGTCACGCGCCCGCCCTGCTGCACCAGCCCTTGCACGGCAGTGCCGAAGCACATCGACACGCCGGGGTGCGCCCCGTCTTGCAGCAACCGTGCCAGCGACAGGCAGAAGCGGTGGCAGTCGCCCACTTCCTCGCTCGGGGTGTAGATGGCGCCGGCAATCTCGTTGCGGATGCCGGCCAGCGCGGGCTCAAGCGCCACGCAGGCATCGCGGTCCAGCGCCTGCTGCTCGCAACCCTGGCTGGCCTGGTAGTCCAGCAGCCGGCAGGCCGCGTCGAACGCCGCCACATCGCGGTGCACAACCAGTTTGCCGCGCCGCGCAAAATCGAAGCCGGCGCCCACATCATCATGCTGGTGCCGGGCCACGAAGGCCTGCATCAGGTCGCGTGAATAGAACCCGAGCCGCAGCAGCTTGCGCGTGGTGGCTTCACTGGTGGCGGCATTGCAGGCGCCCATGAAGGCTGCCAGCCAGCGCCACTGCGCCGGGTCGGCCGCGGGCCGGAAGCGCATCGGCGAATCGCGCCGCAGCAGCCAGCCCGGCACCTTGGCCATCACGCCCGGCCCGGCCAGCGGCGCCACATAGCTGTAGCTGAGCTGCCCGCCATTGGCAAAGCTGGTCTCCTCGCCCGGCCCGTCGTGGCGCTCCAGCACTGTCACCTGGTGGCCGTCCTCGGCCAGGCGCCATGCCGTCGTCATGCCGACCACGCCGGCGCCCACGATCACTACCTGCATTGCCATCCCTTGATTGCTTTGTCCCGATCCGGCAAAGCGTAATGCAGGCGGCGCGGATTGCCCAATGCGAATACGTGCCAGAATATGTCATCAGGCTATGGATGCCTGCCCGCTTCCCGGATTGCCATGCGCTTGCGCCAGATCGAAGTCTTCCGCGCCGTGATGCTGACCGGCACCGTCAGCGAGGCCGCGCGCCTGCTGCACGTGTCCCAGCCGGTGGTCACGCGCGTGCTGCAGCATGCCGAGGCCTCGCTCGGCTTCCGCCTGTTCGAGCGGGTGCGCGGCCGGCTGCAGGCCACGCCCGAGGCCAACGCGCTCTACGGCGATGTCGAAAGGCTATATGGCGAGATCGAGCGCGTGCGCCGGGTCTCGGAAAGCCTGCGCCACAAGGGCGCCGGGCGGCTGCGCGTGGCCGCCACCCCCAGCCTGGCCAACCCGCTGCTGGTGCCGGCGGTGCGGCGCTTCTGCGCGCGCCACCCGGACACGCAGGTGCAGGTGCTGACCCACCATACCGACGAGATCGTCGGGGCGCTGCTGGCCAACCAGATCGACCTGGGCTTTGCCTTTGCGCCACCGGGCCACGAGGCCATCTCCTGCGAGCCGGTGGCCAGTGGCCGCATGCTGCTGGCGGTACCGCGCGGCCAGCCGCTGCCTGCCGGCGGGCGCCGCCAGGTGGTGCCGATGCAGCGGCTGATGGAGCGCGCCTTCATTGGCTATGACGACAACAGCTCGCTCGGGCTGCTGGTGCGCCAGACCCTGGCCCGGCACGCGCTGGAGCCGCGCTCGACGCTGGAGGTGCAGACCTATTCGCTGGCGCTGGCTCTGGTCGATGCCGGGCTGGGCGTGACCCTGCTGGACCAGTACACCGCGCTCAGCGCCAGCCCGGAGCGCGTCGCGCTGCACGACGTGGCCCCGGTGCTGCCGTTCGAGATCCAGATGCTGCGCGCCAGCCACCGCGCCGGCTCCAGCCTGGCCGACGACCTGCGCGCGCAGTTTGCGCTGGCCGCGGGGGACCTGGCCGCGACGCTGCCGCAGCGGCTGGAAGCCCCGGCCGCCAGCTTTGACGCCGTGCCCCGGAGCCGCGATTGAGGTCTGCCTGATACCTGATTGACAGCCGCGCGCGCCGTGCACCATCATCAAGCCGCCTGCAGGCACAACCTGCAGGCGCCAAACCGCCTATGTTCGTCCTGACCCTGATCGCCCTTGTCCTTGTCAGCGCCTTTTTCTCGGTCTCCGAGATCGCGCTGACCGCCGCCCGCCGCACCAAGCTGCAAGTCTTGTCGGAGCGCGGCGACGGCCGCGCCACGCGCGTGCTGCGGCTCAAGGAAGAGCCCGGGAATTTCTTCACGATCGTGCAGATCGGCGTCAACAGCGTGGCCATCCTGGCCGGTATCCTGGGCGAGAAGCATGTGTCGGACCTGCTGCTGGAAACGCTGTCGCCCTATATGCAGGTGGTCCATGCCCAGCGCGTGGCCAATATCGGCTCGTTCCTGATCGTGACGCTGCTGTTTATCCAGTTTGCCGACCTGATCCCCAAGCGCATCGCCATGACCTTCCCCGAGCGCTGCGCGCTGGCGGTGATCGATCCGATGCTGACGCTGCTGCGCGTGCTCAAGCCGCTGGTCTGGGTCTTCAACGCCGCCGCCGATGCCACGCTGCGGCTGCTGCGCCTGCCGACCAAGCCGGTCGACCAGATCACTACCGAGGACATCGCCGCGATGGTCGATGCCGGCGCCGAAGCCGGCGTGCTGCACAAGCACGAACTCCATCTGATCGAGAATGTGTTCGAGCTCGAATTCAAAGGCATTACCGCGATCATGACGCCGCGCGACGACGTGGTCTACCTGAGTCTCGACGAACCCGCCGACAGCGTGCGCCGCAAGCTGGTCAACCAGCCGCACGCGCAATACCCGGTGTGCGGGCACGACCTCGACGACGTGCAGGGCTATATCGATTCCAAGGACATCCTGCAGCTGCTGCTGGCCGATGAAAGCGCCGCCGCGATCGGCAATATCGGCCGCCACCACGACAAGAACGTGCTGGTGATCCCCGACACGCTGACCCTGTCCGAGGCGCTCACGCGCTTCCGCGAGATGCACCAGAACTTTGCCGTGGTGATGAACGAGTATGGGCTGGTGGTGGGCATCGTCACGCTGGACGATATCGTCGGCGCGCTGATGGGAGACATCCTGTATTCCAGCGAGGACGAGCAGATCGTGCGGCGCGACGACAGCTCCTGGCTGGTCGACGGCCTCACGCCGCTGGTGGACCTGAAGAAGGCGCTGGACCTCGACACCCTGCCCGGCGAAGACTATGTCGACACCGCGGGCGGGCTGGTGATCTACGCACTCAAGCGCATCCCGAAGAAATCCGAATCGATCACCGTGGCGGGCTATCGCTTCGAAGTGCTGGACATCGACCATCACAAGATCGACCAGCTGCTGGTGTCGCGCCTGCCGCAAGCACCGGAGGCTGAAGCGCCAGCACCGCTGGCGTAGGCGCGACGGCCTGCCGGTAGCGCTCCAGCGTATCCGGCAGCCGGAACCATGCCACATAGCTGAACGCCACCACCACCGCTGCCGCCGCCACCACGCCCAGCCGCCATGGCGCCACCGATTCCCTCGGCGCCGGCGCATGCAGCGTGCGGTAAGCCGTGCCGAGCAGCGCGATCCATGCCAGCCCCAGCGCATAGCCGGCAGCGACATCCGACAGCCAGTGCATGCCCAGGTACAGCCGCGATACCCCGATCGCCGCCACTGCCACCACCGTCAGCGCCAGCACCGGAATGCGCACGCGCCACGGCTGGCGCAGGCACATCAGGAAGGCCAGGAAGCCATAGGTGACCATGCTGCTGGTGGCGTGTCCGCTGGGGAAGGAATACGATTCCAGGCCGCTGTAAATGCTGGCCGGGCGCATGCGCGCCATGCCCAGCTTGAGCGCCATCACGCAGGCGCGCGCACCCAGCAGCGCGGCGGCCCAGTACAGCGCCACCGTCCAGGCGCGCCGCCAGCACAGCCACGCGAACACCGCCACGCCCACCGCCACGGAAATGCGCGCGCCGCCCAGTTCGGTCACGGCCACCATCGCGATATCGAGCCAGTCGGTGCGCAAGGCACGCAGCGATGCAAACACGATCTGGTCGATGCGCACCACGCCCCCGCTGTCGGCGACCTCGCCGGCCAGCCAGAACAGGGCGCTGCCGCAGGCCAGCAGCACGGCGCCGGCCAGCAGCACCACCACCAGTTCGGCCACGTCGCGCTCGAGCACGCGCAGCGTGAGCGTGCTCAGCCGGCGCGGCTGTGCGGCCACGCGCGCGGACAATGCGCCGGCCCCCCACACGCGCCACCGGTCGAGCCAGCGCACCACCGGCCGCAACAGCGCGACCAGCAGCGGCACCAGGCTCAGCAGCAGCACTGTCACCAGCGTGAACAGCGCAAGCAGCCCCAGCGCCGTGCCCGGCGTAAGCCAGGCCTCGGCGAAGGCGCTCGCGCGTGCCGGCACTTCAATCACGGGACGCGCCCCGCCGCACCGACAATACGGGCGATATTGGCGCGAGCCGGCGCCTCGCAGTCGGTAAAGGCGTCGGTCAGGAAAAGTTGCGGGCGCTGCGCCAGCTTGCCCAGGAAGGCCGCGCGCCGGCGCATGAATTCAGTCTCCAGCGCCTCCCCCTCGAGACCGGTGCGCGCGGCCAGCAAGGCGCGGTTCTCGGCGAACACGTCCAGGCTATGGGCATCGAACATTTCCGGCGCTGCGGCCAGCCTGAGCAGGTCGAGATCGAGCACGGTTCCGGCGCCGGCAATGCTTGGGCCATGGCCGCGCGTATCGAGCACGATCTGCGCGGCACGGTCCAGCACCGCGCGGTCCTCGCCGGGCGCCACCGTTTCGATCAGCGCGGCTGATGCGGCTTCGTTGTGCTCGGACCCCGCCACATAGACCGCGTCGTGGCACAGCACCGCCAGCGCCTGTGCGCGGTCCAGCGCAATGCCGCGCGCGTGGGCGGTCTCGAACATCTCCAGGATATGGCGGCGGTCGTGGTAGTGCCGGTAAGGCGTGTCGTGCAGCGCCAGCACATCGAGCACCGCCTGGCGCGGCAGGAAGTCCAGGCAAGCCAGCGCCGCGGGCCAGGCGGGCGCAAAGCGCGGCACCTCGCCCTGCGGCGTGGCCACCGGTTCGCTGAACACATCGGCGCGGCGCACCCACAGCAATGAGGGATCGCGCATCGCGCGATAGACCACCACCGGCGCGAGATCGGCCTCGAAGCGGCCGATTCCGACTGCGGTGTAGGCGCCGCCCTTGTAGTGCCGGTACGGCATGCCGGCGACCAGGTTGGGGTCGGCCGGCAGTTCGGCCGGATCGCCGTGGAAGACCGGTGCGGAGGGTTGGCTGGCGGGTGGCTGTGTCATGGTGCGGCATCCTGCGTTGCGGATCGCCATGATAGTGCACCCGGCAGCGCGTCCGGTACGCAGGCCAGTGCGGCGGCCCATGCCCGCCGCATGAAAAACCGGCCGCGGAAAAAACAAAACCGACGCGCACTTTCGTGGGCGTCGGCCTGAGTTTTACTACGCTGTTGTTGCCTGCCGGTGGTCGATTCCGACAGCTTCTTGTTATGGCGGAGAGGGTGGGATTCGAACCCACGGTACCGTCGCCGGTACGCCTGATTTCGAGTCAGGTACATTCGACCACTCTGCCACCTCTCCGGTAACTTGTTGCCGTGTGGCGAAACCGAGATTATAGCCATTTCCGGCCAGCCGATGCAATAGGCTGGCAGCGGATTTTTTCAGGCAGCTTTACAGCTCCGGCTCCAGGCGGGTGATGCCGCCCATGTACGGCTGCAGCGCGGCCGGCACCGTGATCGAGCCGTCTGCGTTCTGGTAGTTCTCAAGGATCGCCACCAGCGTGCGGCCCACGGCCAGGCCAGAGCCGTTGAGAGTGTGCACCAGCTCAGGCTTGCCCTGCCCCGTGCGCATGCGCGCCTGCATGCGGCGCGCCTGGAAGTCGCCCATGTTCGAGCACGAGCTGATCTCGCGGTAGGTGTTCTGCGCGGGGATCCACACTTCGAGGTCATAGGTCTTGGTGCTGCCAAAGCCCATATCGCCGGTGCACAGCACGATGGTGCGGAACGGCAGTTCCAGCTTATTCAGGATCGCCTCGGCGTGGCCGGTCAGTTGCTCCAGCGCCTCGAACGACTGCGCGGCGGGCACCACCTGCACCAGCTCGACCTTGTCGAACTGGTGCTGGCGGATCATGCCGCGCGTGTCCTTGCCGTACGAGCCGGCTTCCGAGCGGAAGCACGGCGTATGCGCGACAAAGCGCAGCGGCAGCTTCTCGCCGGCGACGATGGCGTCGCGCACGATATTGGTCAGCGGCACCTCGGCGGTCGGGATCAGGTAGAAGTTCTCGATGCGCTCGCCCGCATTGTCGTCACCGGCGCTGCCGACCTTGCGCGGCACCTTGAACAGGTCTTCCTCGAACTTGGGCAGCTGGCCGGTGCCGCGCATCGAGGCGGCGTTGACCATGTACGGCACGTACATCTCGGTGTAGCCGTGTTCCTGTGTATGGGTGTCGAGCATCAGCTGCACCAGCGCGCGGTTCAGGCGCGCCAGGCCGCCGCGCAGCATCGAGAAGCGCGAGCCGGTGACCTTGACCGCGGTGTCGAAGTCCAGGCCCAGCTTCTCGCCCACGTCGACGTGGTCGCGCACGGCGAAGTCAAACTGGCGCGGCGTGCCCACGCGGCGCGCTTCGACGTTCTGGGTTTCGTCATTGCCAACCGGCACGCTTTCATGCGGCAGGTTGGGGATCGACAGCATCAGTTCAGCCAGGTGCGCCTGGATCTCGTCCAGCCGCGCGGCCGAGGCCTTGAGCGTGTCGCCGATGCCGCCCACTTCCGCCATCACGGCCGAGGCGTCCTCGCCCTTGCCCTTGAGCATGCCGATCTGCTTGGACAGGCTGTTGCGGCGGGCCTGCAGCTCCTCGGTCTGGGTCTGCAGTTGCTTGCGTTCGGCCTCAAGTGCCTGGAACGCCGCAACGTCGAGTTGGTAGCCGCGCGTGGCAAGGCGTTGCGCCACGGCGTCGATGTCTTTGCGGAACAGCTGGATGTCGAGCATGTTGCTATGGTGAAGTGCTGGGCCAGCGACATGCCGGCGGACCCGCCATTTTACTGCACCGGCTCCGTCCGGCGCGAACAGGGCGAGGCCAGGCCACACCGCCGTGTTGCCGGCTCACGCCACCGCTCACTCCCCGCCCTTGCCGCCGTCCTTTGCCTTGCCCGCGCGCTGCTCGCGATGCCAGGCGGCATCCAGCTCGCGCAGGTGGCGCAGCTTCTCGGCGATCTTGCCCTCCAGCCCGCGCGGCACCGGCTGATACCAGCCCTGGGCCTTCAGGTCGTCCGGGAAGTAGTGCTCGCCGGCGGCGTAGGCCTCGGGCTCGTCGTGCGCGTAGCGGTAGGCGTGGCCGTAGCCAAGCTCCTTCATCAACTTGGTCGGCGCGTTGCGCAGGTGCACCGGCACCGCGCGCGACTTGTCCTTGCCGACGAAGGCGCGCGCCGCGTTGTAGGCGTTGTAGCCGGCGTTGGACTTGGGTGCCACGGCCAGGTAGATCAGGGCCTGGCCAAGCGCCAGTTCGCCCTCGGGCGAGCCGAGGCGCTCATAGGTCTCGGCCGCGTCCAGCGTGATGCGGGCCGCACGGGGATCGGCCAGGCCGATATCCTCCCACGCCATGCGGACGATACGCCGCGCCAGGTAGCGCGGGTCGGCGCCGCCGTCGATCATGCGGCAGAACCAGTACAGCGCCGCGTCCGGGTCCGAGCCGCGCACGGACTTGTGCAGCGCGCTGATCTGATCGTAGAAGGCGTCGCCGCCCTTGTCGAAGCGGCGCAGGTTTTCCGACAGCGCGCTGCCCAGAAGCGCGGTATCGATCTGGGTGGCACCGGCGGTGCGCGCCGCGCGCGCCACGATCTCGATATTGTTCAGCAGCTTGCGCCCGTCGCCATCGGCCGAGGCCACGATCAGCTGCAGCGCTTCGTCCTGCCAGCTGATGCCGCCCAGTTCCGCGCTGGCGCGCAGGGCGAGCTGGGTCAGCTCGGCATCGTCCAGGCTCTTGAGCACATAGACCGCCGCGCGCGACAGCAAGGCGCCGTTGACTTCGAACGAGGGGTTCTCGGTGGTGGCGCCGATAAAGGTGAAGAGCCCGCTTTCCACATGCGGCAGGAAGGCATCCTGCTGGCTCTTGTTGAAGCGGTGGACCTCGTCGACGAACACCAGTGTGCGCCGCCCGTGCGCGCGGAACTGCTCGGCGCGCTCGACCGCCTCGCGGATGTCCTTGACCCCCGACAGCACCGCCGACAGCGCGATGAACTCGGCGTCGAAGGCATCGGCCATCAGCCGCGCCAGCGTGGTCTTGCCCACGCCCGGCGGGCCCCACAGGATCATCGAATGCGGCTCGCCGGACTCGAACGCCACGCGCAGCGGCTTGCCCGCACCCAGCAGGTGCTGTTGCCCGATCACCTCGTCGATGGTGCGCGGGCGCAGGCGCTCGGCCAGCGGTTGCCGGGAACGGTCGGGAGTATCGGAAAACAGCGTGTCCGCCACGGTATTCAAGCCTTGTGAATGCAGAACGCCACAGTGTAGACCATCGGCGCCCTGCCCCTGCGTCGAAGGCTAGGCGGGAAATGCCACCACGTCCTCGATCTGGACACGGATGCCGATGCGCTCGCCCACGGCATGGTTGTGGTGCGACGGCACCAGCGCCAGCACGCGGCCGCCGCTGGCCAGGCGCAGCGTGTACAGGATCTCGGCGCCGCGGAAGGCCTTGTGGACCACTTCGGCGCGCATCGGGCTGGCGTCGTCGTGGATGATGTCGTCGGGGCGCACCAGCACGTCGACGGCTGCGCCAGCGGGCAGCGCCAACGGCGCCGCTGGGCGCAGCAGGCCCAGTTCCAGTTCAATCTGCGCAGGCCCGCGCAGCCGTCCCGCCATCAGCACGCCCTGCCCGATAAACCCCGCGACAAAGCGCGATGCCGGCCAGTGGTAGAGGTCGTGCGCGCTGCCCCACTGCTCGATCACCCCGTCGTGCATGACGCCGATCTCGTCGGCCATGGCAAAGGCCTCGTGCTGGTCGTGCGTGACCAGGATCGCGGTGGTGCCCTGCGCCTTCAGGATCGCGCGCACCTCCAGGCTCAGGCGTTCGCGCAGGTCGACGTCGAGGTTGGAGAACGGCTCGTCGAGCAGCAGCAGTTCCGGGCGCGGTGCCAGCGCGCGCGCCAGCGCCACGCGCTGCTGCTGGCCGCCGGACAGCTCATGCGGATACTTGCGGCCCGCGCCGGCCAGGCCGACCAGCTGCAGCACCTCGTCCACGCGCGCCGCGCGCCCGGCGCGGCTGGCCCGCACCAGGCCGAAACCCACGTTGGCCGCCACGTCCAGGTGCGGGAACAGCGCATAGTCCTGGAACACCATGCCGATGCGGCGCTGCTCCGGCGCCAGCATCGCTCCGGAAGACGACACGACCTGCCCGTCCAGCACGATGCGGCCATCCTGCAGCGGCTCGAAACCGGCGATGGCGCGCAGCACCGTGGTCTTGCCGCAGCCGCTGGGCCCCAGCAGGCAGGCGATATTGCCGCGCGCCACCGAGAACGACAGTCCCTTGACCACCGCATGGCGGCCGAAGGCGTGACGGATATGGTCTACCTCGATGACAGCGGCGCCAGCGCCAGTGACGTCAGCAACGCCTGCACGGGTCGCCGGCCGGCTGCGGGCCTGGGTGCCGGGCAAGCGTGAATAGGAATCGGTTCGCATGTGCGCATTATAGGGACGTAGCCCGGGGCCAGGACCGCCTTTCGGGTCGATAGCGTGCCCCGCATTGCTAGAATGCGGCAGCCCGCACGCTGTGCGCGGCGCTTCCGCCTACTTACCGACGCATGCTCCTGTCCAGCCGCCGCCGCTTCCATCCCCTGACCCTGGCCACCCTGGCGATGGCGCTGCTGATCGCCGTGCCGGTACTGGTGATCGCCTCGGCCGTGCTGCTGCCCGCCGGCGACACCTGGCACCACCTGATCGACACGGTGCTGGCGGAATACGTGCTCAACACCGTCTGGCTGCTGTGCGGCGTCGCCATGGGGGTATTGCTGCTGGGGGTGACCACCGCCTGGCTGGTATCGACCTACCGTTTCCCGGGCCACACCGTGATGGAATGGGCGCTGGTCTTGCCGATGGCGATGCCGGCCTACGTGATCGCCTATGCCTACACCGATGCGCTGCAGTTTGCCGGGCCGGTGCAGGGCTGGCTGCGCGAGCTGACCGGCTGGAAGGCGCGCGAGTACTGGTTCCCCGATATCCGCTCGCTCGGCGGCGCCATCGCCCTGTTCTCGCTGGTGCTGTACCCCTACGTCTACCTGACCGCGCGCGCCGCCTTCCTGCAGCAGACCCAGAACACGCTGGAGGCCGCGCGCCTGCTCGGCCACGGCACCTGGAGCCGGCTCTGGCGCGTGGTGCTGCCGCTGGCGCGCCCTGGCATCGTTGCCGGCACCGCGCTGGCGATGATGGAAACGCTGGCCGACTTCGGCACCGTCGCCTACTTTGCCATTCCGACTTTCTCCACCGGCATCTTCCGCGCCTGGTTTTCGCTTGGCGACAAGAACGCCGCGGCGCAGCTGTCGGCATGCATGCTGCTGTTCGTCGCCGCCATCCTGCTGATGGAGCGCGCCAGCCGCGGCCGCGCGCAGGTCTACGGCAACCAGCGCCGCGCCGTGGCCTGGACGCTGGACGGCGCGCGCGGCTGGCTGGCGCTGGCCGTGTGCATGGTGCCGGTGCTGCTGGGCTTCCTGATTCCCGCGCTGATGTTGTGCCGCATGGCCTTCACCGACGGCGATGCGCAGTTCGGCCCACGCTTTGTCGGGCTGGTGCGCAACAGCTTCCTGCTGGCCAGCGCCACCGCGCTGGCCGCGGTGGCGGTCGCGCTGGCGGTGGGCTACGCCGCGCGCGCGGCCAACGGCAAGCGCAGCTGGCTGATGCGCGGCCTGACGCGGCTGTGCGGCATGGGTTATGCGCTGCCGGGCTCGGTCATTGCCGTGGGCGTGCTGGTGCCGGTGGCGCGGCTCGACAACGCGCTGTCGGCCTGGCTGCAGCAGCAGTTCGGGGTCTCGGTGGGGCTGCTGCTGACCGGCGGCATCGCCGCACTGGTCTATGCGCTGCTGGTGCGCTTCCTGGGCGTGGCGCTGCAGACCGTCAATGCCGGGCTGGGCAAGATCACGCCCAGCATGGACGCCGCCGCGCGCAGCCTGGGCCACGGCCCCGGCGCCACGCTGCGGCGCGTGCATTTCCCGATGCTGCGCGGCAGCCTGCTGACCGCGGCACTGATCGTCTTTGTCGACGTGATGAAGGAGTTGCCGGCCACCTTTGTAATGCGCCCGTTCAACTTCGACACGCTGGCCGTGCAGGCCTACAACCTCGCTGCCGACGAGCGCCTGACCGAGGCCGCCACCGCCTCGCTGGTGATCGTGGCCGTGGGCCTGCTGCCGGTGATCGTGCTGTCGCGAACGATCCGGCGCGAAGCACAGCGCTGAACTTCCGCCCCTTGCCGTTCCTGCCCTAAAGTTGCGCTCCCGCGCGCCGATAGCCTTTTATGGCCCGGCGTTCGCCCGGGAGCGAACGGCGGCATGCTGCCGCGCAAGAACCTATGCTGCGATATCACATCCTGCTGTTCAAGTTGAACCGGCTGAGCCGCAACAAGCTGAGCGGCGTGGAAGAAGTCTCGCTGGCCGGGCAGCTGGCGGAGATTATCGATTCGGCCGACACGGCCGCGCGCGTCATCGCTGACCTGTTCGATCATGCCAACCCGCAGGTGCGCCGCATCGCGCTCAACGCGATCCGCCGCGCGCGGCAGTACTCGTCGCCCGAGCTGCAGCCCGCGCTGGTGCGCCGCATGGCCGATGCCGAAGCGGTGCTGCGCCACGACGCCGTCTGGATCGTGCAGGAAACCCGGATGGATGGTGCCGAACTGCGCGCCGCGCTGCGCCGCCTTGCCGGCAAGGTGCAGTTGCCGTGGGACGCCGAGCGCGCCCGCGCCAATCCGGGCGACACCGCGCTGGCAGCGCAGGTGCGCGCACGCATGGCATTGGACAAGCTGCTGGAAAAGAGTGCGGCGCAGCGCAACCAGGCGCTGGCCGCGATGACGCTGGGCGCAACGCCGGAGCAGCCCTATGCCGAAGGCACGGTCGGCCATAAGGGCCTGCTGCACCGGGCACTGGTGCGGCGCCAGGCGGGGCGGCGGCTCAACAGCAGCGTGAAGCTGACGTTCCGCAAGGTCGAGCCCACGCAGGTGACGGGGAACAGGCGGTTCCTGCTGTAGCAGGAACCGCGTTACTGCAAAGGCCGTGGCGGCTTACTTGAAGCCGGCGCGGTCCACCAGCTTCTGTGCCTGCGGCTGGTACTTGCCCAGTTCGGCCACGTTGATAGTGTCGGACTTGAACGTGCCCAGCGCTTCCAGTGCCGGGTTGCTGACCTTCACGCCCTGCACCACCGGCCATTCGTTATTGCCGTCGGCAAAGTAGCGCTGCGCCTCGTCGCTGGCCAGGTACTCCAGGAACTTGACCGCCGCTTCCTTGTTGGGCGCATGCTTGAGCATGCCGCCGCCCGAGACGTTCATGTGCACGCCCTGGCTCGACTGGTTCGGCCACAGCACGCCCAGCTTGTCTGCCACGGCCTTGTCTTCCGGCTTGGTCGACTTCAGCAGGCGCGCGATGTAGTAGGTGTTGGCGATGGCCACGTCGCACTCGCCGGCGGCGACCGCCTTGAGCTGGTCGGTGTCGCCGCCCTTGGGCACGCGCGCCAGGTTGGCGGCCACGCCGCGCGCCCATTGCTCGGTGCGTGCCTCGCCATCGTGGGCGATCAGGCTGGAAACCAGCGACAGGTTATAGACATGGCCGCTGGAACGCGTGCAGACCTTGCCCTTCCACTTGGGATCGGCCAGGTCTTCATAGCTGGCGATATCGCCGGCCTTGACCGCGGTCTTGTTGTAGGCGATCACGCGGCCGCGCGCCGAGAAGCCGAACCATTCGCCATTGGCGTCCCGATAGTTGGCCGGGATGCGCGATTCCAGCACCTTCGACTTTACCGGCGCAAACACACCAGCCTGCTGGGCGCGCCACAGGCGGCCGATATCCACCGTGATGAACACGTCCGCCGGGCTGTTGGCGCCTTCGTTGCGGATGCGCTCCAGCAGCGGGTCTTCCTGGCCTTCGATGCGGTTGATCTTGATGCCGGTCTGCCTGGTGAAGTTGGCGTACAGCGCTTCGTCCGTCTGGTAGTGCCGCGCGGTGTAGAGGTTGAGCACCTTTTCCTGCGCCGCCGCGGCGAGCGGCAGGGTCAGCAGGACCAGCGCCGCAGCGCGCGGCAGCAAGGTTCGGATAGTGGTCTTCACGCGGATGGCTCCCCAGCATGGTTTGGGCAGCCGCCGGGACCCCGAGGCCGCCCGGTTATTGGATTCCGGTCAGCGGGAAACAATATTGATTCTTGTTCAGGCGGTCAAATTACATTTCTGTCATGTTGGCCGCCGCGCCGGCCTCAGCCGCGGCGCACCCACACCACCTTACCGGCCTTGATGCCGAGCGTGCGCCGCTGCGGGTTGTAGTCCATGGTGCCGGGGAATTGCTGGCCGTCCCGCTCGCCGAGCCGCCAGGCGCAGCCTTGCAGCAGGCCAATAGCTTCGGCCTCGGGCTTGCCTGCCAGCGCGTCGTCGGCAAGCTTGTCCGCGGCGCAGCCCTCCGGCGTGCCGCGCGACCCCTGCGGGCCGGGCATCGGTGCCGGCTGTGCAGCGCAGCCGGCAAGCACGGCACCGCCCAGCGCCAGCCAGAGCAGTCGTCGGGCGAGGCTGCCGGACATGGTTCGCATCGCAGTCATGGGGTTCTCCTGATGAGTAAGGCGAGTATGAGGATGGTCGGACACGCGGCACACCGCGGTGTTCAGCTTCTTTGCATACCGGTATGAAACTTTTGCCGGATTGCCATGCATTGTGCACATTTTCCGTGTGGCGTCGGCTTGATCTGGATAAACCGGGCTATGACCCATGCGTGCTATCACTGACTGAGCAGGCCGGCAACGTCCCGCACCACTCCACCCACCGCGCATCCCCTTGCGCCTTCCCTGGGAGCAACGCATGACCGCAATGATGAAAGCCGCCGTTTTTGTCGAGCCTGGCCGGATCGAACTGGCAGACAAGCCCATCCCGGATATCGGCCCCAATGATGCCCTGGTGCGTATCACCACCACCACCATCTGCGGTACCGACGTGCATATCCTCAAGGGTGAGTACCCGGTGGCAAAGGGCCTGACCGTGGGTCATGAACCCGTCGGCATCATCGAAAAGCTCGGCAGCGCGGTGACGGGATACCGCGAAGGCCAGCGCGTGATCGCCGGCGCAATCTGCCCCAGCTTCAACTCCTACGCGGCGCAGGACGGCGTGGCCTCGCAGGACGGCAGCTACCTGATGGCCAGCGGGCAGTGCGGCTGCCACGGCTACAAGGCGACCGCGGGCTGGCGCTTCGGCAACATGATCGACGGTACCCAGGCGGAATACGTGTTGGTGCCCGACGCCCAGGCCAACCTGGCGCCGATCCCCGATGGCCTCACCGACGAGCAGGTGCTGATGTGCCCTGACATCATGTCCACCGGCTTCAAGGGCGCCGAAAACGCCAATATCCGCATCGGCGACACCGTGGCCGTGTTCGCGCAGGGCCCGATCGGGCCCTGCGCGACCGCCGGCGCGCGGCTGTGCGGCGCCACCACCATCATCGCCATCGACGGCAACGACCACCGGCCGGAGATCGCGCGCAAGATGGGCGCGGACGTGGTCCTGAACTTCCGCAACTGCGACGTGGTGGACGAGGTCATGAAGCTGACCGGCGGGCGCGGCGTCGACGCCTCGATCGAGGCGCTGGGCACGCAGGCAACCTTCGGGCAGTCGCTGCGCGTGCTCAAGCCCGGCGGCACGCTGTCCAGCCTGGGGGTCTATTCCAGCGACCTGACCATTCCGCTGTCGGCCTTCGCCGCGGGACTGGGCGACCACAAAATCAACACCGCGCTGTGCCCCGGCGGCAAGGAACGCATGCGGCGGCTGATCAATGTGATCGAGTCGGGCCGTGTCGACCTGGGAGCGCTGGTGACGCACCAGTACAAGCTGGACGACATCGTCGCGGCCTACGACCTGTTCGCGAACCAGCGCGACGGTGTGCTGAAGATCGCCATCAAGCCGCACTGACGGCGGCGCCTCAGGTTCAGCCCTTGGCCCGGGCGGTCAGCGCCTGCATGGCGTCGGCCGGCAACGGGCCGTGGCAGGTGCGCTCGCCGCCGGACTCGCTGACCACCAGCCACACCTCGCCGGTCTTGTCCTTCGGGTGCAACAGCCAGGCCGGGCCGCGCGCGCTGCTGCTCGGCGGCAGGTCTTCCAGTACGCCGGTGCTGGCCGATTGCAGCATCACCGCGCAGTCGGTGGCAGGCACGCGCGTGGCCGTGAGGAAGGCCCCATTGCCCAGCACTTCGGGCAACGCCGAGTCCGATGCGCGCAAGAAGGAATCGACATCGAACTTGCTGGCGCCGCCGCCGCTGCTGGCACATGCCGTCAACAGCAGCGCGCCGGCACTGGCCAGCAACACGGCGCGCCGGCGGCGCCGGGAACAGATGGTGACTGCGGGAGCTTCCTGCGGATCGTTCATGGCGGGCCTCACTGCTTCATCACATCGGCGCCCTTGGGCACCGTGAACCGGAATGCATCGGCCGCCAGCGGCGGGTTTTTCTGCATGCCCGTGAAGGTCAGCAGCGTGGTGTTGCCGAACGCGTCGCGCAGCTCCATGGCTTCAAGGTTGCCGGCCTTGAAGCCGATGCCGATGCGCTCGAACTGCGTGTCCTTGGCCTTGGGCGTCAGCTCCAGCCACTCTACGCCATCGCGCGTCGGGCCGTTCTTGACCACGAAGTTCTTTTCCAGGTCATTGCTGCCGAACAGGATCGCCGCCGGGCTGGAGCCGAGCGCGCCGTCGAGCTTGCGCTCGGTGACCTGGTTCAGGTCCTTGTCGTAGATGTACAGGGTCTGGCCGTCGGCCTGCAACAGCTGGTCGTAGGGCTTGGTATAGCGCCAGGTGAACTTGCCCGGGCGCGAGAAGACAAAGGTGCCGCTGGAGGTGCCGGTCACCTTGCCGTTGGCGCCCTGTCCCTTGACCTGGCGCTGCGTGAACTCGCCGCGCGCGCTCTTCACGCCGGTGACAAAGCTCTGCAACTGGTCGGTGGCGGCGGCATGGGCCGGCGCCTGGAGGGCAAACATCGCCAGCGCGGCGCAAGCCGACACGAGGATGCGGTTTCGCATGGTTCGGGTCCTGGTAGTTGTAGGGTGCGTTGCCTGCGCCGCGTCGGGCACCGGCAACCTGTCCTATTAGAGCCGCCGGCAGCCCCGGGATTCCGCGCGCCGCAAGCCGGCGGGTAACCGGATATTACGAGGGCTGCGCGAGCGGCGCTCACTCATCTTCGCGGGCGGCACCGCCACCCTGCACCAGGATGTCGCGGTTGCCGTTGCCCGACATGGCCGAGACCATCCCGGCCTTTTCCATGTCTTCGAGCAGCCGCGCGGCACGGTTGTAGCCGATGCGCAGATGGCGCTGCACCAGCGAGATCGACGCGCGCCGGTTCTTCAGCACCACCTCGACCGCCTGGTCGTACAGCGGATCGGCCTCGCCGCCGCCCCCGCCGATGCCGGCACCGCCGCCAAACCCGTCGCCACCGCCGGCGTCATCGGTCAGGCCGCCTTCCAGGATGCCTTCAATGTAGTTGGCCTCGCCGGATTCCTTGAGCTTCTCTACCACGCGGTGGACTTCCTCGTCCGATACAAAGGCGCCGTGCACGCGCACCGGCAGGCCGGTGCCCGGCGCCAGGTAGAGCATGTCGCCCATGCCCAGCAGCGCTTCGGCGCCCTGCTGGTCAAGGATGGTGCGCGAGTCGATCTTGCTGCTGACCTGGAACGCGATCCGGGTCGGCACGTTGGCCTTGATCAGGCCGGTGATCACGTCCACCGACGGGCGCTGCGTGGCCAGCACCAGGTGCAGGCCGGCCGCGCGCGCCTTCTGCGCGATGCGGGCGATCAGTTCTTCCACCTTCTTGCCGACCACCATCATCAGGTCGGCCAGCTCGTCGATGACGATGACGATGGTGGGCAGCCGGTCCAGCGGCTCCGGGGCGTCCGGGGTCAGGCTGAACGGGTTGGGGATCTTCTCTTCGCGGGCCGCGGCCTCGTCGATCTTCTTGTTGTAGCCGGCCAGGTTGCGCACGCCCAGCTTGCTCATCAGCTTGTAGCGGCGCTCCATCTCGCCGACCGCCCAGTTCAGGGCATTGCCGGCCTGGCGCATGTCGGTCACCACCGGGCACAACAGGTGCGGAATGCCTTCGTAGACGCTCATTTCGAGCATCTTCGGGTCGATCAGGATCAGGCGCACGCTCTCGGGCTTGGACTTGTACAGCAGCGACAGGATCATCGCGTTGATGCCGACCGACTTGCCCGAGCCGGTGGTGCCGGCCACCATGCAGTGCGGCATGCGGGCCAGGTCGGCCACCATCGGCTTGCCGGCGATGTCCTTGCCCAGCGCCATGGTCAGGCTGGACGCGCTCTCGTTGTAGACCTGCGAGCCGAGGATTTCCGACAGGCGCACGGTCTGGCGCTTCGGGTTGGGCAGCTCCAGCCCCATGTAATTCTTGCCCGGGATGGTCTCGACCACGCGGATCGACACCAGCGACAGCGAACGCGCCAGATCGCGCGCCAGGTTCACCACCTGGCTGCCCTTGACGCCTGTGGCCGGCTCGATCTCATAGCGGGTAATGACCGGGCCCGGGTAGGCCGCCACCACCTTGACCTCGACGCCGAAGTCCTTGAGCTTCTTCTCGATCAGGCGCGAGGTGAATTCCAGGGTCTCGGCGCTGACGGTTTCCTGGTGCGGCGGGATCGGGTCCAGCAGCGACAGCGGCGGCAGGTCCGAGTCCTGGATATCGGCAAACAGCGGCTGCTGCTTCTCGCGCTCGACGCGCTCATGCTTGGGCACCGCCTGCGGGCGCACGATCTGCACCGGCGCCGCCTCTTCGATGCGCACGCGCTGCACCTCGACGGTTTCCTTGCGCTCGGTCTTGGCGGCCTCGCCGATGATGCGGTCCTGCTTGCTCTCGCGGCGGGCCTTGAAGCCCAGGAACAGGGTCTCGACAAAGCCGCCGACGTGCTCGGCCACGGTCAGCCAGGAGAAATGGAAGAACAGTGACAGCCCGATCGCCAGCAGCAGCAATAGCAGCAGGGTCGCGCCGGTGAAACCCAGAGCCACCTGCAGCCAGCCGCCCAGCAGGTCGCCCAGCACCCCGCCCGGCGCGCGCGGCAGCGCGGCGCGCAGCGGGTACATGCGGATTGCCTCCAGGCCCATGCTGGAGAACAGGGTCAGCCCAAAGCCGATCCAGCTGACGGTCACGCCCTGGCGGTGCAGGGCGTGGTCCGCGCGCTCGGGCAGCTCGGCGGTCAGCGTGCGCCAGCCGCGCCAGCAACGGCGCACCAGCAGCACCGCCAGCCAGTAGGCGGAAAAGCCGAAGATAAAGAACAGCACGTCGGCCACCCAGGCGCCGACGCGCCCGCCCAGGTTGTGGATATCGGCAACCTGGTTGGCATGCGACCAGCCGGGATCCGTCTTGCTGTAGCTGGCCAGCACGCACAGGAAGCCCAGCGTGACGGCCAGCAACAGGAACCAGCGGACCTCGCCCAGCAGTTTGCCGATGCGGGATGGCAAGGCTGAGGGATCGGTGCGGGTGGTCGTGGTAGCTCGGGCCATGCCTGGTTAAGACTCGCGTGTAAGGTGATTCCGGATGCTGATCGGGTGCATTCAGAGCCGATGCCGGCATCGGTCAGTGGTCACTCACCGGGTGACTGACGGTCATCGTGGCGGCCATTTTAACGTGGCCTGAGACTATCGCACTCATTGGAATTTGCAACAGTGAGCAAATGCCGCTCCTCTTATAATGTCGCTTTCGAGCAATGCCGGTGGGCAGCATGCCGCACCGGCCACAGGAACGCATCATGGCAAAACACGCAAAAGTGCTGATTCTCGGTTCTGGTCCCGCCGGCTATTCCGCCGCGGTCTACGCGGCCCGCGCCAACCTGGAACCGGTGCTGATCACCGGCCTGGCACAGGGCGGCCAGCTGATGACCACCACGGACGTCGAGAACTGGCCGGGCGATGCCAAGGGCGTCCAGGGTCCGGAACTGATGCAGCGCATGCTGGCGCATGCCGAGGAGTTCAAGACCGAAATCATCTTCGATCACATCCACACCGCCAGGCTGGTGGACGACAACGGCCAGCCGGCCCGCCCCTTCCGCCTGATCGGCGACGCCGGTGAATATACGTGCGACGCGCTGATCATCGCCACCGGCGCCTCGGCGCAGTACCTGGGCCTGCCGTCCGAAGAGTCCTTCATGGGCCGCGGCGTGTCGGCCTGCGCCACCTGCGACGGCTTCTTCTACAAGAACCAGGAAGTGGCCGTGGTCGGCGGCGGCAACACCGCCGTGGAAGAGGCGCTGTACCTGTCGCATATCGCCAGCAAGGTCACGGTGATCCACCGCCGCGACAGCTTCCGCGCCGAGCCGATCCTGGTCGACCGCCTGCTGCAGCGTGAAAAGGAAGGCCGCGTGGTGATCCGCTACGACAGCGTGCTGGATGAAGTGCTGGGCGACGAATCCGGCGTGACCGGCATCCGCGTGCGTGGCACCAAGACCGGCCAGGCCGAGGACCTGAAGCTGGCGGGGGTGTTCATCGCCATCGGCCACAAGCCCAATACCGACCTGTTCGAAGGCCAGCTGGCCATGGAAAACGGCTACCTGGTGACCAAGTCGGGCCTGCAGGGCGACGCCACCGCCACCAGCGTGCCGGGCGTGTTTGCCGCCGGCGACGTGCAGGACCATGTCTACCGCCAGGCCATCACCAGCGCCGGCACGGGCTGCATGGCCGCGCTGGACGCCCAGCGCTTTGTCGAAGCCCTGAAGTAAGCACAGCTCCCTCCGCCGGCCGGGCCGCCACGGCCCGCCGGCGCGTCCCCCCGGCATCTCGTGCCGCCCTCTTGCCGCCCCGTCAGTCGATATAATCTGCGCCGAGCCCCCGGAGATTCTCAATGACGCACGGCGCCCGCAAACCCGACCGACCGCCCCAACGTTTCGGCCTGAACGACCTTGCCAGGCTGCGCGACACCCTCAAGGCCGATACCGAGCGCCGCGAAGCCGAGCGCGTGGCCGCCGAGCAGGCCGCCCGGCGCGCCCGCGAGGAAGCCGACGTCTTCCGCACCAGCGTGGGCCAGGTCAGCCAGCTGCGCGACCGCAACCGCGCCCCCGTGCCCGCCAGCAAGCCCGCCCCGGTGCCGGTGCAGTCGCGCCGCAACGACGAAGCCGTGCTGGCGGCCTCGCTGTCCGATGAATTCGACGTGGAAAGCCTGCTGGAAACCGACGAGACCCTGTCGTTCCGCCGGCCCGGCATCGGCATGGACGTGATCCGCAAGCTGCGCCGCGGCGAATGGGTGCCGCAGGACAAGGTCGACCTGCACGGCCTGCGCAGCGACGAGGCGCGCGAGGCGCTGGCCGAGTTCCTGCGCCGCTCGGTGCGCAATGGCGTGCGCTGCGTGCGCGTGATCCACGGCAAGGGCCTGGGCTCGCCCGACAAGCTGCCGGTGCTCAAGGGCAAGGTGCGCAGCTGGCTGGTGCAGAAGGAGGAAGTGCTCGCCTTCGTGCAGGCGCGCGAGGCCGAAGGCGGCGCCGGCGCACTGATGGTGCTGCTGCGCCAGCCGCGCTCCTGACGCACCCGCGCCCGGATGCATCTCCCGCTTGAATTGCTGATGGGGCGGCTGCCCCTGATCCTCCACATCATGGAGGTGATCGGCGTGCTCGCCTTTGCGGTCTCGGGCGTGGTCGACGCGCGCAAGCAGCGCCTGGACGTGGTGGGCACCTTCGTGGTGGCGTTTGCCACCGCCTTTGGCGGCGGCACCGTGCGCGACGTGCTGCTGGACCGGCGCCCGTTCTACTGGGTAGACCACGAAGGCTACGTGCTGCTGATCTTCGTGATGTCATTCGGCGCCTCATTCGTGCTGCGCGTGGTCAGCCGCGTGGCCTCGGACCGGGCCATGATCGTCGCCGACGCGATCGGGCTGGGGCTGTTCTCCGTAACCGGCGCCTCGCTGGCGCTGGTGGCACAGATGCCGCCCACCGTGGCGGTGATGATGGGCATCATCTCGGCGGTGTTCGGCGGCGTGGTGCGCGACGTGCTGTGCAATGAGGTGCCGATGATCCTGCGCGACCGCTCGCCCTATGCCACCTGCTCCTTTATCGGCTGCTGGATCTATGTCGGCATGACCTGGCTGGCGGTGCAGCAGGAAGCGGCGCTGCTGACCGGGGCGCTGGCGATCATCGCCATGCGGCTGGTGTCAGTGCGGTACGGATGGAAGCTGCCCAGCTGAAAGGCGCCCCGCCAACAAAAACGCCGCCCTGCAAGGCGGCGTTTTTCTATCCTGGCGCGTGGCTCAGACCGCGGCTTCGTCCTGCTCGCCGGTGCGGATGCGGATCACGCGCTCAATCTCAGTGACGAAGATCTTGCCGTCGCCGATCTTGCCGGTGTGGGCGGCCTTGACGATGGCGTCCAGCACGGTGTCCAGCTGGTTCTCGGCCACCACCACTTCGATCTTGATCTTGGGCAGGAAGTCGACCACGTACTCGGCGCCACGGTAGAGCTCGGTATGCCCTTTCTGGCGGCCGAATCCCTTCACCTCGGTCACCGTCAGTCCGGTCACGCCGACGTCGGCCAGGGCTTCACGCACCTCGTCGAGCTTGAACGGTTTGATGATGGCGGTAATCTGCTTCATGACTGGCCCCTGTTTATCGTTTGTTCACACGCCTGGCGGCGCATCGCCGCGGTCGCGGCGCTCTCCGGCAGGCATTTTACCAGCCCTTGGCCGCTTGCATTTCCGCCTACCCCACAGCCGGCGCGGCCGCAGCGTTGGCCAGCGCGCCTCCGCGCACGCCCCGGTCCTGTGGATAAACCTGTGGACAGCCACTGGAGAATCTGTGCACAAGCCGCCACCCAAGCGCCGGGGCATGACCGGCGCTGCGCTCAGTCCGGCACCTTCTCCAGGTCCGCCAGCCACACCACCGACTCTGAATCGCTCGGTGCACGCCAGTCACCCCGCGGCGACAACGATCCGCCCGAGCCCACCTTGGGCGCGTTCGGGATGCATGAGCGCTTGAACTGGCTGGTGCGGAAGAAGCGGTCCAGGAAGATCGCCAGGTTGCGCTTGATCTCCGGCAGCCCGTACTGGTTGCGCACTACATGCGGGCCATTGGGCCAAACGCCGCGCTCGCGGTCGCCCCAGGCATGCAGCGCCAGGAAGGCGATCTTGGATGGCGTGAAGCCGAAGCGCAGCGTGTGGTAGAGGTTGAAGTCCTGCAGCTCATACGGGCCGATGGTGCTCTCGGTCTTCTGCTCAGGGCCGTGGTTGCTGTCGCCCGGAACCAGCTCGGGGCTGATGTCGGTGTCGAGCACAGCCAGCAGCACGTCAGAACCGCCCTCGCCCACCTGCCCGGTCTCGGCCACCCAGCGCACCAGGTGCGAGATCAGCGTCTTGGGCACGCTGGCGTTGACGTTGTAGTGCGACATATGGTCGCCCACGCCATAGGTGCACCAGCCCAGCGCCAGTTCGCTCAGGTCGCCGGTGCCGATCACGATGGCATGGTGGAAGTTGGCCAGCCGGAACAGGTGGTTGGTGCGCTCGCCGGCCTGCACGTTCTCGAAAGTCACGTCATAGACCTTCTCGCCGGCGGCGTACGGGTGGCCCAGGTCCTTCAGCATGGCCAGGCACGACGGCCGGATATCGATCTCGGTCGCGGTGCAGCCCACCACCTGCATCAGCTGGCGTGCCTGCATCAGCGTGCGCTCGCTGGTGGCAAAGCCCGGCATGGTGTAAGCCAGGATATTGGCGCGCGGCAGGCCCAGGCGGTCCATTGCCTTGGCGCAGACCAGCAGTGCGTGGGTGGAATCCAGCCCCCCCGACACGCCGATCACCACCTTGCTGATCTTGCTGGCCGACAGGCGCTGCACCAGCGCCTGCACCTGGATGTTGTAGACCTCCATGCAGCGTTCGTCGCGCTGGCGCGGATCGGCCGGCACGTACGGGAAGCGCGCCACGTTGCGCGCGAGCGGCAGCGACTTTTCCAGTGACAGGTCGAGCGGGAAGCGGACCACGCGGAATTTGTCCACTTCTGCCTTGTGCCGCCGCACCGAGTGGCCGAAGGTCACCTGGTGCATGCGCTCGCGCGACAGCCGCTCGACGTCGATATCGGCGCAGAGCAGGTGCGAGGTATCGGCAAAGCGCTCGGATTCGGCCAGCAGCTCGCCGTTCTCGCAGATCAGCGCCTGGCCGTCCCAGGCCAGGTCGGTGGAGGACTCGCCCTTGCCGGCCGAGGTGTACAGGTAGGCCGCCAGGCATCGCGCCGACTGCTGCGAGACCAGCTGGTGCCGGTAGCCGGCCTTGCCGACCACGATATTGGAGGCCGACAGGTTGACCAGCACCGTGGCCCCGGCCAGCGCCGCGAACGACGACGGCGGGATCGGCACCCATACGTCTTCGCAGATTTCCGCGTGGAAGCGGAAGTCAGGGATGTCGTCGACATCGAACAGCAGCCCGGCGCCGAACGGCACGTCCTGGCCCAGCAGCTGGATGGATTCGACCGCGGCGTTGTCGGCGGCGCTGAACTGGCGCGCCTCGTAGAACTCCCAGTAGTTCGGCAGGTAGGACTTGGGCACCACGCCCTGGATACGCCCGCGCGCCACCACCACTGCACAGTTGAACAACTGGTGCTCGACCCGCAGCGGCATGCCGACGATCAGCGCCGCCGGCAGCTTGCGCGAGGCCTCGACGATGGTGGCCAGCGCCGCCTCGCAGGCATCCAGCAGCGCGCGCTGGTGGAACAGGTCGTCGCAGGTATAGGCGGAGATGCCCAGTTCCGGGAACGCCACCAGCACGGCGCCCTTCTGTGCCGCCTGCGTTGCCAGGGCAATGGTCTCGGCGGCGTTGAAGGCCGGGTCGGCCACCCGGCAGACGGGCACGCCCACCGCGACACGCGCAAAGCCGTGGGAATACAGGTTGAAAAACGGGTTCTTCATATCGGGCCTTGGTGATCGGACGGACCATGCCACGCGCAGGCGGGCCGCCTGAAGCATCCCGGGATGCCTCGGCGGCACTGGTGACGAGGATGTTCCATTTTACGACGGCCGCCCCGAGCCTGCCGCGCAGCACAGCAACGGCGCATCGTTTCCGGTAGACTCGACCGACCCACAGACGGAAACTGGTGCAATGCAGTCTGAATCATGCGCGCCCGGCGAGGGCAAAGACCAGCGCCGGCCGGCACAGCACAAGCGCAAGGCGGCAGGCGACCCTGCGCAGGAATACCGTACCGAGATCATCTCCGACCTGGGCGAGATCGATGCCGCCGCCTGGGACGCCCTGGTGGCGCACCACGCCGACGCCACGCCGTTCCTGAAGCATGCCTTCCTGCACGCCCTGCACGCCAGCGGCAGCGCCTGCGCCGAAACCGGGTGGAACCCGCGCTACCTGACGTTATGGGCGCCGGCCACGGACGGCCAGCCGGAACGGCTGGCCGCGGCCATGCCGCTTTACGCCAAGGCGCATTCCTATGGCGAATATGTCTTCGACTGGGCCTGGGCCGACGCCTATGCCCGCAACGGGCTCGAGTACTACCCCAAATGGCTGGCGGCAATTCCCTTCACGCCGGTGCGCGGCGCGCGGCTGCTGGCCGAAGACGCCCATGCGCGCCGCATGCTGCTGCAGATGGCGCTGGCGCTGGCCGCCGAAAGCCAGATGTCGTCGCTGCACATCCTGTTTCCCGACGAGGCGGAGGCCGCCCTGATGCAGCAGGCCGGCATGCTGATGCGGCACGGCGTGCAGTTCCACTGGACCAACAGCGGCTATGGCAGCTTCGACGACTTCCTCGCCACGCTGTCGCAGAAAAAGCGCAAGAACATCCGCGCCGAGCGCCGCCAGGTTGCGCAGGCCGGCATCACCTTGCGGCGCCTGCGTGGCGCGCAGATCGACGACGACGCGTGGAAGTTCTTCAACCGGTGCTATCGCCAGACTTACCGCGAGCACCATTCCACGCCCTACCTGAACCTGGATTTCTTCCGGCGCATCGGCGCCGCCATGCCGCAGCACCTGCTGCTGGTGATCGCCGAGCGCGAGGGCCAGCCCATCGCCAGCTCGCTGCTGGTCTATGACGACAGGCCCGAAGTCAGCACGCTCTACGGGCGCTACTGGGGCGCACTGGAGCACCACGCCTGCCTGCACTTCGAAACCGCGTACTACCAGCCGCTGGAATTCTGCATCGAGCAAGGCATAGGCACCTTTGAAGGCGGCGCCCAGGGCGAGCACAAGATGGCGCGCGGCTTCCTGCCGGTGGCCACGCGCTCGGCCCACTGGCTGGCCCATCCCGCCTTTGCCGATGCCGTCGAGCGCTTCCTGGAGCGCGAGCGCCAGGGCATCGATGCCTACCTGGACGAGCTGGGCGAACGCAACCCGTTCGCCCGCGCCTGAAAACTCCGCGCAGCGATCAACGCCACATCCGCCGCAGCGTGTTGTCGCCCAGCATGTAGTGGTGGAACAGCGACGCCATCGCGTGCAGCCCGATCACCAGGTAAAAGGCGGTGCCCAGGGTCTCGTGGATTGCCTTGACGGTGTCCTTCAGCGCCGGGTCGGCCGCCACCAGCGCTGGCACGTCTATCCCCAGCGAAGGCAGCGCCAGCAGGTGGCCGCCGGCGTTCATTGCCAGCAACCCCAGCAGCGGCTGGGCCAGGATATACAGGTAGAGCACCCAGTGCATGGCCTCGCCGGCCAGCTGCATCCAGCGCGCTCCCGGCTCCGGCGCGGGCGCCCCGCGCACCAGGCGCCACAGCAGGCGCGGCACCGCCAGCACCAGCACCAGCGCGCCCGCCCATTCATGGACCGTCATCGCCAGCGCGCGTGGCGGCGTGCCCTTGGCAAAACTGCCCTTCAGCTCGATCGCGGCATAGGCCAGCGCCACCAGCAGGAACACCGCCCAGTGGAAGCACACCGCCAGCCGGTCATAGCGGCGCAGCCGCGACTGGGCCTGCGGCAATGCCTGGATTTCGGTGATGGGATTCATGGGAACTCCTCTTGTCAGCACCCGCATAGCGTAGCGCAAGGCACTTGCCCGGGTGCTGCCGTGCGTCAAGCGCGCGGCAACAAAAAACCCCGCCGGAGCGGGGCTTCTTCAGCGGCGGCTCAGCTTACTTCTTGTAGTTGGCCACGCCGTCGGTGATTTCCTTGTGGGCTTCCTCGATGCCGGCCCAGCCTTCGACCTTGACCCACTTGCCGGCTTCCAGTGCCTTGTAGTGCTCAAAGAAGTGCTTGATCTGGTCTAGCTGGTTCTGCGGCACGTCCGACAGGCCCTTCATGTAGGCAGTGGCCGGCGACAGCTTGTCCAGCGGCACGGCGACAAGCTTGGCGTCCACGCCCGACTCGTCGGTCATCTTCAGCATGCCGAGTGCACGGCAGCGCACCACGGCGCCGGCCAGGATCGGGAACGGCGACAGCACCAGCACGTCCACCGGGTCGCCGTCGCCCGACAGCGTCTGCGGGATATAGCCGTAGTTGGCCGGATAGCGCATGCCGGTGCCGATAAAGCGGTCGACGAACAGCAGGCCGGTTTCCTTGTCGGCCTCGTACTTCACCGGATCGCTCTGGGCCGAGATCTCGATGATGACGTTGAAATCGTTGGGGATGTCCTTGCCCGGGGTTACGAGGTTGAAGCTCATGCGGTTCTCCAGATGCCTGCGCGGTGTTGTTGGATGGCGGGCATTATAGCGGCTCATGCCTGACCGCAGGCTGACAGCTGGGCCAGGCACGGCGCATTGCACGCTGGCCGGTGTCGGCGATAATGGCGCATTCTTCAGCCGTCACTGAATAGCGCAGCCGCCACGCTGCCCCCTTGTTGCACCCGCTGCCCCGGAGCCACCCATGCACGCCCAGCACTTCGTCGCCAACCGCCTGATCGCGCCCGACAACGGCCTGCGCATCAAGGTCTTCGATCCGTCCAACGGCGAGCCGTTCGCCGAGATCGCACGCGGCAACGCCACCGATATCAACGTCGCCGTCCATGCGGCCCGCCAGGCCGCCGAAGGCGCCTGGGGCCAGATGGCGCCAGCCGAGCGGGTACGCCTGCTCAACCGCGTCGCCGTGGCGCTGATCGCCCACGAGGACGAGCTGGCCGCGCTCGAGGCCCGCGACACCGGCAAGCCGCTGCGCCAGGCGCGCGCCGATGCCCGCGCCGTGGCCCGCTATTTCGAGTTCTACGCCGGCGCGGTCGACAAGCTGCACGGCCAGACCATTCCCTACACCCCCGGCTACACCGTGCTGACCGTGCGCGAGCCCCACGGCGTAACCGGCCACATCATCCCGTGGAACTACCCGCTGCAGATCTTCGGGCGCAGCGTGGGCGCGGCGCTGGCCGCCGGCAACGCCTGCGTGGTCAAGCCGGCCGAGGACGCCTGCCTGTCGCTGCTGCGCGTGGCCGAGATCGCCGCCGAGGCCGGCCTGCCCGAAGGCGCGCTCAATCTCATCACCGGCTACGGCCATGAAGCCGGCGCCGCGCTGGCGCGCCACCCGGGCGTCAACCATATCTCGTTCACCGGCTCGCCCCAGACCGGCAAGCAGGTGGCCCAGCTGGCCGCCGAGAACCACGTGCCGGTCACGCTGGAGCTGGGCGGCAAGTCGCCGCAGATCGTCTTTGCCGATGCCGACCTGGATACGCTGGTGCCGGTGGTGGTCAACGGCATCGTGCAGAATGCCGGCCAGACCTGCTCGGCCGGCAGCCGCCTGCTGGTGGAGCGGCCAGTCTATGACGCCCTGCTCGACCGGCTGGCGTCGGTGTTCGAGTCGCTGCGCGTGGGCCCGTCCGAGCTCGACCTGGAATGCGGGCCGCTGATCAGCCGCAAGCAGCAGCAGCGCGTGTGGGACTTTGTCTCGGATGCGCAGCACGCAGGCGTGTCGGTGATGGCGCAGGGCCAGATCGTGGCCGAGGCGCCCGAGGCTGGCTACTACCAGGTGCCGATGCTGTTCCGCGACGTGCCGCCGGCGCACCGCCTGGCGCAGGAAGAAGTGTTCGGCCCGCTGCTGGCCGCCATGCCCTTCGACACTGAGGCCGAAGCCATCGCGCTGGCCAACGGCACGCCCTACGGGCTGGTCGCCGGGGTCTGGACCCGCGACGGCGGGCGCCAGCTGCGCCTGGCGCACAAGCTGCGCGCGGGCCAGGTCTTTATCAACAACTACGGTGCCGGCGGCGGCGTGGAGCTGCCCTTCGGCGGCACCGGCCAGTCCGGCTACGGCCGCGAGAAGGGCTTCGAGGCCCTGTACGGATTCACCACCCTGAAAACCATCGCCATCCAACATGGGTAACATCAATTTCCTGTCCGTCGCCTTTGCCATCTTCTTTTTCTGGATGGCGTGGCATGTGCGGAACAAGCGCGCCACCAATCCTTCCGGCATGCCGCGGCTGCAGGTCTTCAAGCGCAAGTGGGGCGACGTCGTCGGCGACCGCGTGCACTGGTGCCTGTATGTGGCACTGCCCTTCCTGCTGGCACTGATGATGGTTGCCAATGCACTGCGCGGCCAGGGGCCGTTCTCGCATTAGGCATCGAGCCCCCTCGCAGCACGGATCACCAGAACATAAGCACAACACCAGGAGACAAGCCATGAGACTGGCCAACAAGGTAGCGATCGTCACCGGCGGCGGTTCCGGGTTCGGCGAAGGCATTGCCCACACCTTTGCGCGCGAAGGCGCCAACGTGGTGGTGGCCGACCTGCGCGAGGAAGCCGCCGAACGCGTCGCCGCCGCGATCCGCGACGCCGGCGGCCGGGCCCGCGCGGTGCGCGCCGACGTCTCGCGCGAAGCCGACACCGAGGCCATGCGCGAAGCCGCGCTGGCCACCTTCGGCGACGTGCATATCGTGGTCAACAACGCCGGCACGACCCATCGCAACAAGCCCATCCTTGAAGTTACCGAGGAGGAGTTCGACCGCGTCTACGCCGTCAACGTCAAGAGCATCTACTGGTCGGCGCGCGCCTTTGTCCCGCACTTCCGCCAGCGCGGCGGCGGCGTGTTCGTCAATATTGCCTCCACCGCCGGCATCCGGCCGCGCCCGGGCCTGGTCTGGTACAACGGCAGCAAGGGCGCGGTGATCACCGCCAGCAAGGCCATGGCCGCGGAACTCGGCAAGGACAACATCCGCGTCAACTGCGTCAACCCGGTGATCGGCGCCACCGCCCTGCTCGAAGAATTCATGGGCATGCCCGATACGCCCGAGAACCGCGCCAAGTTCCTTGCCACCATCCCGATGGGCCGCATGTCGACCCCGCAGGACGTGGCCAACGCCTGCCTGTACCTGGCCTCGGACGAAGCGGCCTTTATCACCGGCACCTGCATCGAAGTGGACGGCGGCCGCTGCGTCTGAGCCGGTGCCGGCCGCCTGCCTTCCGCCCTAGTCCGCTGAATCACTGAAACTGGTCGGCGCCTGCCATGTCAATGATTCAGTGGACTGTCGTACCGTAGCTGTAAAACGCGTCACATAGAAACGCCATATCCTCAGGAGACAGCATGACAACGACCGCAGTGAACCCCGGCGTCAGCGACGCCGCCTTTGAAGACGCCACCTACCGCAAGGTCAGCTGGCGCCTGGTGCCCTTCCTCTTGCTATGCTACGTGGTGGCCTACCTGGACCGCGTCAACGTAGGCTTTGCCAAGCTGCAGATGCTCAATGACCTGCAGTTCAGCGAGACCATCTATGGGCTGGGCGCCGGCATTTTCTTTATTGGCTACTTCCTGTTCGAAGTGCCCAGCAACGTGATCCTGCACAAGGTGGGCGCGCGCATCTGGATTGCGCGCATCATGATCACCTGGGGCGCGATCTCGGCGGCGATGATGTTCGTGACCACGCCGACCATGTTCTACGTGATGCGCTTCCTGCTGGGCATTGCCGAGGCAGGCTTCTTCCCCGGCATCATCCTGTACCTGACCTACTGGTACCCGGCCAACCGGCGCGGGCGCACCACCACCTACTTCATGACTGCGGTCGCGCTGGCAGGCGTGATCGGCGGGCCCCTGTCGGGCTGGATCATGCAGTCCTTCCACGGCCACAACGGCTGGTCCGGCTGGCAGTGGATGTTCCTGCTTGAAGGCATTCCGTCGATCCTGGTGGGCCTGTGGGTGCTGGCCTACCTGGACGACCGCATCGCCCACGCCAAGTGGCTGTCGCAGGAAGAGAAGGCGCTGCTGGAGCGCAATATCGCCAGCGAGGATGCGCACAAGGAAGACCCGCCGATCCGCACCGTGATGTCCAGCCCGCGCGTCTGGCTGATGAGCGCGATCTACTTCTGCTTCGTCATGGGCCTGTACGGCGTCAGCTTCTGGCTGCCGACCATCATCAAGCAGACCGGCATCAAGGGCGCGCTCGATATCGGCCTGCTGACCGCCATCCCCTATGGCTGCGCGGTGGTCGGCATGGTGCTGGTGGCCTACAGCGCAGACCGCAGCGGCGAGCGCCGCTGGCATATCGCGCTTCCCGCGCTGGCTGGTTCGCTGGGCCTGCTGCTGTCGGTGCAATGGCATAGCGACACCACGCTGGCAATGGTGGCGCTGACGCTGGCCACCATCGGCATCCTGACCACGCTGCCGCTGTTCTGGAGCCTGCCGACTTCCTTCCTGGCCGGCACTGGCGCGGCCGCGGGCATCGCGCTGATCAACTCGCTGGGCAACCTTGCGGGCTTCCTCAGCCCCTATGCGGTGGGCTGGCTCAAGGACCTGACCCACAGCACCGATTCGGGCATGTACCTGCTGGCCGCCTGCCTGGTGGTGGGCGCGGCGCTGACGCTGTCGGTGCCCAAGCGGCTAGTAAGCCAGAAATAATCCGTCCGCCAGGATCACACGCGATCAACGGCCCTTTCCTTGCGGGAAGGGCCGTTTTTCTTCCGGCACCTGCGAAGTCGCTCGCACGCCGCCTGCGGGCCACAATGCGCCGTCGGCTGACGCGGATGTAGGACCAAACCCGGCATTGCCGCCCACCCTTGGGCCCTAGGATGAAAAAGAGAGACCCGGAGTGATCCCGCGGGGTCCTCCGGGGCATCTGATTCCGAAGCTCGCCCAAGGAGGCCACGATGCCGCAACAGCCCCCGTTTGCCCCTACCCGCTCGCTGGAACTTGTCGAAGCGCGCCTGGCACGCCGCTCGCGCGTCAAGCGCCTGGTTATCGCGCTCAGCGCCGGCGTGATCGCGCTGCTCGCGCTGTTGCCGGCTGCCAGCCATGCGCAGGCGCCGGTGGTGGACGCCAGCCCTGCGCCTGCCGCCCCGGCGCCCGCTGCCCCGGGCAGCACCATGGCGCCGACCCCGGGCGCCACGATGCCGGCCGCGCCGCCGTCTGACACCATGCCCCCTGCCACACAGCCCGCACCGGGCATAGCGGCGCCTGCTACGGCAGCACCGCCGCCGACGGCATCCCCGGCACCCGCGCCCATCGGCACGCCACCAGCTGTGCCGGCGCCACCGCCGATGGCAGCGCCCGCGCAGCCACGCCCGCCGCTGACCATGCCCCCTCCGGCGCCGCCGCGTGATGCGATGGTCCGGCGTATGGCCGGTTCGGTCGCCTATATCTGCGGCGGTGTCGCCGAAGATGAGCAGGCCGCGCTGCAATCGGAGGCGCGCAAGTACAACATGAGCCTGCTGTTCACGCAGGGCGCGCGCGGTGAGTACCTGTCCGATGTTGATGTCAAGCTGATGCGCGGCGGCAAGGAAGTTGCCAGCTTTGTCGCCGACGGTCCGCGCTGCCTGCTGAAGGCACCGTCGGGCACGTACAACGTGCGGGCGACTTACCAGGGCCGGACCAAGACTGCCACGGTCAGCACCGGCGGCAAGAACGCGCAGATGCGCTGGTAACCAGCGGGAACGGCGCGCCCTTGGCGCAGGAAAAAAGGCTCGACATCTTGCGATGTCGAGCCTTTTGCATGGCAGGTCCTTGAGAGAGCCACTGCCCTTTGCATGCCGGCTGCATGCTCCCCTCTCCCGCGAGCGGCAGAGGGGAGCAAACCTTCAGCCTGCGGGCCCGTCCCCCAGCATCTGCGCCACCGACCCGGCCGTACCGGCCGCCCGCTCGCCCAGCAACCGATGCAGCGTGCCCAGCAGCTCATCCTCGTTGTAAGGCTTGCCCAGGTACACGTTGACGCCGATCTCCTCGGCATAGCGGCGGTGCTTGTCGGCCGTGCGCGAGGTGATCATCACCAGCGGCATATGCGCGGTGCGCGCGTCGGAGCGCACGTTGCGCGTCAGGTCAAAGCCGTCCATGTGCGGCATCTCGATGTCGACCAGCATCGCGTCCGGCATGACATCCTGCAGTTGTTTGAGCGCATCCACACCGTCGCGCGCCAGCACCACCTGGTAGCCGGCACGGCCCAGCAGGCGCTGGGTGGCCTTGCGCACGGTCAGCGAGTCATCCACCACCATCACGGTCGGCTGCACCGCCAGGCCGCGCACCGGCTCGGTGGTGCCGTCGCTCGCCAGTTCCGCAACCGCGCCCATCTGCGCCTGCACGGCAGGCAGCGCCGGCGTCTGCGGCAAGGCCTGCGGCACCGGCTGGCCGCGTTCGCGCACAAAGCGCTGCGCCAGCACCACCGGGTTGTAGATCAACACGATCTCGCCATCGCCCAGCGTGGTCGCGCCGGCAATGCCTTCCAGCCGTGCCAGGTGCGGACCGATATGCTTGACCACCACTTCGCGGTTGCCGACCACATCATCCACATGCACCGCCACACGCTCGGCGCCGCTGCGCACCAGCACCACCGGCGAATACTTGCGCCCGGCCGCGACGGCGTTGCCTTCCTCCAGCAGCGCGCCGAAGTAGAAGAACGGCACCTCGGCACCTGCCACGGCGAGGCGGCCCTGATTGTAGGCGTCCAGCAGCGCCGGGGCGCGCAGCTGCTGGACCTGGTCGATCATGCCGCTGGGCACGGCATAGCGCCGCGCGCCCAGCGCGATCACCAGCACCTGCGTGATCGCCGTGGTCAGCGGCAGGTGCATGGTGAAGGTGGTGCCCTGCCCGGGCTTGGATTCCAGCGTGATGCGTCCGCCCAGCGCCACGGTCTCGGCGCGCACCACGTCCATGCCCACGCCGCGGCCGGCCAGCTCCGACACCGCGTCGGCAGTGGAGAAGCCCGGCGCAAAGATCAGCTCGGTCAGGCGCGCTTCGCTGGCGTCGTCGTCCGGCGCCAGCAGGCGGCGCTCGACCGCGCGCGCGCGGATGCGCGCCAGGTCCAGCCCGCCGCCGTCATCGACGAAATGCAGCACCACCTCGTTGCCTTCCTGCTGCACCTCCAGCGTCAGCGCGCCGGTGGCGGCCTTGCCCGCGGCGCGGCGCGGCGCGGCGGCTTCGATGCCGTGCACCACCGCATTGCGGATCAGGTGCTCGATCGGGCCGGCCATGCGGTCCAGCACCGAGCGGTCGATTTCCACCGTGCCGCCCTTGATCAGCAGGCGCACTTCCTTGCCGGTCTCGGCCGCGGCCTGGCGTGCCACGCGATAGAGGCGCTCGGCCAGCGCGTCGAACTGCACCATGCGCGCCTGCATCAGCCCGCGCTGCAGCCCGCGCGTCAGGCGCGCCTGCGCGGCCAGGTCGCCGGCGGCGCGGTCAAAGCCGCGCTGCAGGTTCTGCTCGACGGTGGCCACGTCGTTGACCGACTCGGCCATCATCCGCGTCAGCTCCTGGAAGCGCGTGAAACGGTCGAACTCGAGCGGGTCGAATTCCTGCTTGTGCTG
Organism: Cupriavidus sp. UYPR2.512; assembly: GCF_000379565.1. Classification (NCBI taxonomy): domain Bacteria; kingdom Pseudomonadati; phylum Pseudomonadota; class Betaproteobacteria; order Burkholderiales; family Burkholderiaceae; genus Cupriavidus; species Cupriavidus sp. UYPR2.512. The sequence goes on from NZ_KB903075.1 coordinate 187,482, forward strand.
CGCGTCGGCAATGCGCGACGCCATCTGAGATTCAGCCTGGATCTCGATTTCGCGCAGCTGCCCGCGCAGGCGCGCGACGTTGTCGTTCAGTTCGCCCAGGTAGGCGCGCATCCCCTCCAGTTCGCTGTCCAGGCGTGCGCGCGTGGCTCCGACTTCGCCGGCTTCATTGATCAGCGTGTCGAGGGCGCGCGCCTGCACGCGCACCAGCGCGCGTTGTGGCTCGGCGGGCACGGCCGGCGGCATCGGCACCATCACGTCTGCGGGCCCCGGCATGGCGGGCAGGCTGGCTGCGGGCACCGCCTCAACGACGGCATCTGCCTGCGGCAGCGGCGCATCGCCCTGCGCTTGCTCGGGCGCCTCGGCCAGGCCGTTGACCACGTCCGGATCGTCCGCGGGCAGCAGGCGGCCGGACGGCAGCGCCTCGACATGCGCCAGGATGCGGTCGTACCAGGCATAGAGCCGCTCGAACAGCTTCGGCCCGACAGCCTGCTGCCCCTGCCCGCGCAGGCTGGCGTCGAGCAGCGTCTCCATTTCATGCGCGGCCTGGCCCAGTGCCATGGCACCCGCCATGCGCGCACTGCCCTTGAGCGTATGCAGCGCGCGCAGCACCAGGCCGCCGTGGCGCGAGTCTTCCGGCGCTGCTTCCCAGCCGCGCAGCAGCTTGCCCAGCTCGGGCAGCGTGCCTTGTGCCTCTTCCAGGAAGATCTGGACCAGCTCGGGATCCGGGGCGCCGCCCTCGTCCGATACCGGCGCACCGGGCGCCCGGTGCGGACTCGGCAGCGCGATAACGACCGCGTCATGCGGCGTGGCCGGCGGCGGTGCGGCCTCCGGCCCGGGCAACGCCGGCGGCTCCGGCTGGTCTTCCTCCTGCGCGGGCGGCAACTGGCCCAGCAGCTGCGCCACCGAGCCATCCGGCTCGGCCGGCGCCTGCGGCGCGGGCACCGCCACGCGCGGACGCAGCAGCGCGCGCTCGCCAAACTCAACCAGGCTGCGGCGCAGGCCGGCATCTGCATCCGGCCAGACGCCCGCGGCAAACTGGTGCAGCATGCCGCGCAGGCGCTCGACCGCCTGCTCCAGCAGGCGGAAATCGCCCGGGTGCATCGCCACCGGGTGCGAGCCCAGCTGCAGCAGCAGGGCTTCCAGCGCCTCGGCGATCTCTCGCACGGGTTCCAGGCCGACGGTGGACGCACTGCCCTGCAGCGTGTGGGCAACGCGCAGCCCCAGCTCGCTCGGGCACGGATGGCCTTCATGCCGCCATTCAGAGATGTCGGTGGCGAACTGGCGCAGCAGGTCGTCGGCCTCCTGCAGGTAGACGTTGTAGAGCGCCAGGCCAATGCGCACCGGCCCGATGACCTTGTAGTGGTCGTCCTCGTCCGACAGGCCGCCGGACAGGCGGAACGGGATCACATTGTCTTCGCCGTTCCCGACGGCATCGGCGCCGGGGTGATCGGCGGCCTCGGCGGCCGGCTCGGGCGGCGCTGCTTCAGCCGCTGCGGGCAACACTGGCCATTCGTCCGCGGCCTGCGCGCCGCCCGGCTCGCGCACCGCCTGGGCGGCTGCCACCAGCGGCGCAATGTCGTGCCACGTCGCCGCATCGCGATGCAGCTGTGCCACCCACGCCGACAGCTCGGCATGCGCGCGGCGCAGCAGCGACAGCAGCGCGGGCACCGGCTCGCGCGCTTCGGCAATCCACAGGTTCATGACCTGCTCGACCGCCCAGGCCGCTTCGCCATAGCGATGCAGGCCGACCATGCGGCTGGAACCCTTGAGCGTATGGAAGGCACGCCGCACGCGGCTGAGCGTATCGGCATCGTGCAGCGCCTCAACGCCCGAGCCTAGGTCGCCGGCGATGCCGCCCAGCACCTCGTCGGCTTCGTTCAGGAAGATGTCGAGCAGTTCGGCGTCCAGCGCCTCCTTGTCGCCGGCAGCCGGCAGGCCTTGCGCCGCGGGCGGCGCGGCTGCGGGTGCCGCAGCCCCCGCCGGCTCGGCCAGTGCCAGCGCCAGCCTGCCAGCCGCATCATCGCTACCGGCCAGCCAGGCATTGCATTGCATAGTGGCTTCGGCGGCCTGGCGGCGCAGCGCGGCATCGTCGTCGATGGTGGCCTGGTCGGCCAGCGCCTGCAGCGCGGCACGCAGGCGCTGCACTGGCGGCGCATCGGGCGCGGGCCCGGCCTGGATTGCCTCGGCCGCGGCGGCGCGCGCGGCGGCCAGCGGATGCTGCGCAGCGCGCGGTGCATCGGGCTCGCCAGCCTCGGCAAGCGTATCGGCGCGCCGCACGCGGCCGAATTCCAGCGCATCGGCAAAGGCATGGACCGCGCCCAGCTCTGCCGCGACTTCGCCCAGCAGCGCGGCACGCGCACTGGCATCGGCGAGTTCGCCCGGACCGGCCAGCCGCGCATTGACGGACTGTACCGCGGCGGCGGCCTGCGCGGCATCGTCCACCAGCGCTGCAGGCAGCGCGCCGGACGACTGCAAGTGCGCCAGCGTGGCGCCAAGCGCGGCGAAGGCCTGACATGCGTCGCGCAGGTGGCCGGCGCCTTCGGCGCGGGCCGCGTTGCGGTCGAAGCTGTCCAGCCACGATTCGCCGCTGTCCAGCTGCGCCCGCAGCTGCGTCACGGCCTCGCTGCGCAGCGCCTGGGCGCGCGCCTCGTCGACCATGCGCGCAAGCCACGCGGGCGCGCTCGCGGCGGGATCGGCCAGGCACGTCGCCAGCGCCTCGCACTGCTCAGCAAAACGCGCCGCCGCCGGATGGGCGGATTGCCCGTGCACGCGCCACGGCAGCGCCAGCGCGCGTGCCAGGAACAACGCGATGCCGGCGGCGGCCAGCGCCTCGCCACGGTGATGCTGGCCGCCGTGCATGGCCGCCTGCGCCAGGCAGCGCTGCAGCGCCGGCTGCCCGAGCGGCTGCGCGGCTTCGGCCAGCGCGGCCAGCGCGGTTTCCCAGCCGGCGGGTTCGCCGGCGGCGGCGTGCTCAAGCCCGGCGGCGGCCTGCTGCAGGTTGCGCGTGTCGATCGGGTCGAGCCAGCCGTAATAGCGCTGGCGGAAGTCCGCATTGGCAAGCGCGTGCGCCGGGTCGAGGCGGAACACCGCGAGCGTGCGCGCAATATCGGCACGCAACGCGGCACGCGGCGCAGCCACGCCATCGTCGTCAGCGGCACCGTCGCGGGCCAGGCCGGTGCAGACCAGCAGGAACACCGCGTCGTTGAGCAGCGCCTGCGGCACGCGCACATGGCCTTGCAGGTACTGGCGCAGCAACAGGTTGGCGCGGCCCGCAAAGCGCTTGGCCAGCAGGTCGGAAGGCAACAGGCCAAGGCCCAGCGCGCGGAACACCAGCCCCAGCACATGCCAGACCCCGCGATCCGGATGATCCGCCGCGCGGCGCGCCTCCTGCTCATTGGCGCGCACCTCGTCCAGCGCCGCGCACAGCGGCAGCCAGGATTCGCGCAGCAGCGCCGCGTCGGTGCACGGCGTGGGCAGGCGCAAGGCCTTGAGCAAGGCCGATTCAAACTGCTGGCGCGCACGCATGACCGCCGCCGGGCCCTTTGCCGGCAGCAGCATGCCGGGCAGCATCTGCAGCTCATCGAGCCACAGGTCGGCCGGATGCACGCGCTCTTCACCCAGGTGCGCCAGCACGCCCGCGTAGGGCTGGAACAGGCGCAACGGCGCTTCATCGTCGCCGGCCATCAGGTCGTCGACATACTCGGCCAGCGCCTGCACGCCGGCGCGGAATACCGCCAGTGCCTCGGGGCTGGCGGCAACGGTGCCGGCGTCGATGGCATCGAGCAGGCGGCGCAGGGCCTGGCAATACGGATCGGTGCCGCGCAGCCCGACGATATGCACCGCGCCGGCGGCCTGGTGCAGGTGCTGGCCGGCCAGCCGCAGCGAGGTGGTGTCGCGCGCGCCCAGCGCTTCGGGCGCCTGGCGGACCTCGTCGACATAGTGGCCAAGCTCGGCGGCGGCGTCTTCCAGCGCGCTGCGCAGGCTGGGCGCAAGCCACGCCAGGCCGGACAGGTCGCGCGCGGGAGCGCCTGGATCGGGGACAGCTGGCGCGCTGGCGGACGGCGGCGTCGGAGCCGGCTCGGGCACGGCGCTGGCTTCAGCCGGTGCGCCGGCTGCGGCGCCATCGCGCGGGACAGGGAAATTCAGGGACATGACGGCTTCCAGTGCGGCGCCCGGACGGCGGCCGCGGGCAACCTGCCGCAACAGGCGGCAGGTGCGGAGTTGGCATGGAGCGCGTGGCCGCTAAGCCCGGTAAGGCCGCGGTGCGCGGAAGCGGTCGCAGGCGTCATCCGGCCACTCAGGCGATCTTGAATCGCGAGACGGAGTTGCGCAGCTCTTCGGTCAGCAGCGTCAGCTGGCGCACCGACTGCGCGGTCTGGCGCGTGCCGGTGGTGGTCTGCTCGGTGACCTGCAGGATGCGCTCGATATGGCGGGCCACGGTGGTGGCCAGGTCAGCCTCGTGCGAGGTGGACTGCGAGATCTGCTCGATCAGCTCGGCCAGCTGGCGCGACACGCGCCCGATCTCGATCAGTGCCGCGCCGGCGTTGTCCGACAGCCGCGCCCCTTCCACCACGCCCTGCGTGCTGCGCTCCATGGCGTGCACGGCGTCCTGGGTATCAGTCTGGATGGTGCGGATCAGCGCGCCGATCTGCTTGGTGGCCTCGCCGGAGCGTTCGGCCAGCCGCTGCACTTCTTCGGCCACGACCGAGAAGCCGCGCCCGGCTTCGCCCGCTGACGCGGCCTGGATGGCGGCGTTCAGGGCCAGCACGTTGGTCTGCTCGGTAATGTCCGAGATCAGTTCGACAATTTCACCGATCTCCTGCGACGACTCGCCCAGACGCTTGATGCGCTTGGAGGTTTCCTGGATCTGCTCGCGGATGTCGTTCATGCCGGTGATGGCGTTCTGCACCGCCTGCTGGCCCTGCTCTGCGGCAGACAGCGAGGCGCGCGCCACGTTGGCGGACTCGGCCGCGCCGCGCGACACCTGCGTGATGCGGTCGGCCATCTCCACCACCGATTCGCCGGTCTGCCGGATCTGGCGCGACTGCTCTTCGGTGGTCGACACCAGCTGGGTCGAGGTGGACTGCACCTGCCCCGACGCCTGCGTCACCTCGCCGGCGGTCTGCTGCACCCGGCCGACCAGCTCGCGCAGTTCTTCCACGGTGTAGTTGACCGAGTCGGCAATGGCGCCGGTGATGTCCTCGGTCACCGTGGCCTGGCGCGTCAGGTCGCCGTCGGCGATGTCCTGCAGCTCATTCATCAGCTGCAGAATCGCCTTCTGGGTGTTGTCGTTGTTGCGCTTTTCATCCAGGCGGCGGGACTCGGCCTCGCGCTCGCGCGCCTCGGCTTCCAGCGCGCGCATGCGTGAATCGCGCAGGTACAGTGCCGCCAGGCCTACCAGGCACAGCAGCGTCATGGCCGCCGACACCACGGTCGCGCCCAGCGTCACCGGGCGCACGCGCGCCGACTGCGCGTAAGCGCCCTGCAGCGCCGAGAGCTCGCCGCGCAGCGCCTCGTTGTCATTGAAGATCTGCTGCTGCGCGCGCTTGGCGGCAATCAGGCCGGGCAGGTTCTGCAGGATGGTCTGCGTGGTCTTCTGCACTGCCTCAAAGCGCTGCAACAGCTGCTGCAGGTAGCCGCGCGTCTCTTCATCGGTGGCCGCCGACAGGCGCAGCGCCTCGCTGCCGTTGAGCAGGCCGTCCAGCGTTTCGCGGAAGGTGTTGGTGTCCTTGCCCAGCAGGAACGCGGTTTCGGGGTTGACGCCTTCGCCGGCCAGGAACTCGTTCAGGTTCTTGCCCAGGCGCTGCGTCAGCATCACCAGCTGCGCGGATGCCGCCACCTCGCGCGCGTTGGCGCCGGACTGCAGCTTCATTGCCGCGACCTGTTCTGCGGATTCCAGCAGCTCAGGGTTGGAGGCGTTGAAGATCTGCAGCGTCTGGCCGATGGTGGTCAGCACCGGCTGCTGCGCCAGCACGTCGGCGGCGCTTTTCTCGGAGCGCTTCCACGATTGCATCGCGGTCTCGAGCAGGGGTTCGGCCGCGCCGGCGGTGGCGCGCACGCGCTTCTCGTCGCTGCCTTCCTGCAGCGCCTTCAGGTCGCCTGCCAGCGCGTCTTTCGACTGGCGCAGCTGGGTGAAGGCCTGCGCATTGCCCAGCAGCGCCACCGGCACCGCCTTGCCCAGGCGCTGCGAGTGCATCAGCATGTCGCCGGCAATCTCGATCTGCGCGGCAGCGTTGTTGGCAATGCGGTTATCCAGGTACACCGAGCCAAGCAGCGCCACCAGCGACACCACCACGCCCACCGTCAGCAGCCGCTGCTGCGACGAGAACGGCATGCGCCCAAGCCAGCGGGTGACATGCTCCATAGGCGTGGTGCCCAGGCCGTCGGCGGATGGGGGTGCCGGTGCGGGTTCCGGGCCGCCGGCATAGGCCATGCCGGGCTCGCCCGCCGGGCCGGTGGCTGCTTCGGCTGCCGGCGTGCGCCGGCCCAGGCTGAATTTCTTGAAACCCATGGCACCCTCATCCATTTAATCGTTGTCATGCCCGGCGGCTCGTGCCGGGTGCGGCAGGCCGTGGCCTGCGCGTCATTCTTGTTTCTTGTTTTCTGGCGGCGCGGCGGCGGGCCTCAGGCCTCAAGCCGTAACCCGTCCCACCTGCAGGAAGGCCGGCGCGTCCAGCAGCGCGCGCACGTCCAGCACCTGCCAGTCACGCCCGTCGCGGTCGGCAAAGCGTTGCCCTTCCCATGCCGGCGTGCCCGCCGGTCGCGGCGCCGCATCGCCGTGCGGCAGGCTCAGGTCGGCGGCATGGCGCAAACCCGCCACGCGCGTGGCCAGGATCGCGCAGGCGCGCTCCACCTGGCGCGACAGCACCACGATCTTGCTGCCGGGCTGCAGCGGCGTTGGCGCGCCACCGCAGAACAGGCTGAAATCGATCACGCCCAGCAGGCTGCCGCGCGCATTGACCAGGCCGCTGTACCACGGCTGCGTCAGCGGCACCGGGCTGGGCGGGCGCATATCGAGCACCTCGCCGGTATCGGCCAGCGGCAGCAGCCAGTTGCGCGCGCCCACCTGCAGCGCCAGGTAGCTGTCGGCCGCGGGCAGGCTGCGCGCCTCGCGCAGGCGCCGGGCCAGCATGGCCTGGTAGTCCTGCAGGCGGGTCTGGCGGGCGCGAAGGTCTTGGCGTGGCGCGTTCATCTGGCGGTCCCCGGAACAGGTGGCGGTGGCTTCCCGTACGGCCTGCGCTGGCAGCTCAGTGCGCCAGCGCGGCGATCTTGCCCAGCAGCTCTTCGCCGTCGACGGGCTTGACGATGTAGTCCGACGCGCCCTGGCGCATGCCCCAGATGCGGTCGGTGTCCAGGCCCTTGCTGGTACACATGATCACGGGGATGTCCTTGAAGCGGTCGTCGCGCTTGATCGCGCGGGTGGCCTGGTAGCCGTTCTGGCCGGGCATCACCACGTCCATCAGGATCAGGTCGAAGCTCTCCGCCTGCAGGCGCGCGAAGGCCTGGTCGCTGTTGCTGGCAACCGAGACCTTGAAGCCGCGCTTGCAGAGCAGGTCGGACATGAACAGGGCTTCGGTGGGGGAGTCGTCGACGATCAGGATCTTGTTGATGGCAGTCATGAGGGTTTCCTTCGATTCGTACATGGCGTCGCGTGCATGCGCTTCAGGCAGGCAGCATGTGGTCCGCGGCCTGGCATGGCAGGCAGGCCTGCACGGCGTGCAGCAGCGCTTCGCGGGTAAAAGGCTTGGCAAGATGGTCGTGCGCGCCGACCAGGCGGCCGCGCGAGCGGTCGAACACGCCGTCGCGCGAGGACAGCATGATCACGGGGATGGCGTGAAAGCGCGGACTCTTCTTGATCAGGGAGCAGGTCTGGTACCCGTCCAGGCGGGGCATCAGGATGTCGCAGAAGACCAGGTCCGGGTGCAGCTCGCCCACCTTGGCCAGCGCCTCGAAGCCGTCTTCGGCCAGCACTACCTGGTATCCCGCCTGCGACAGGAAGATCTCCGCCGTGCGGCGGATGGTGCTGGAATCATCGATGACCAGCACCTTGCGGCGCGGCTGCGCCCTGGTGTCCGGAATGGAAATGCCAGGCGCCACACCCTGGGCGCCGGCGGTATTGACCCGCTGGTTTTCTTCTGTTTGAGCGACCCGCATTGTTGTTCCCGCGACCGGCTGCCCCTTGCGGAGCGCTGGCAAGCACTAGAGAACACCCGTGCGGAGCAGCGCGACCCATGCGCGCCCCGACGGACCCCCGACATTCTTGTTTCCCTTCCAAGGCCGGGCTGTGCCCGGCAGCGGCGGTGCGTGGAACCCGCACCTGCCTACCGTCCTCCCCGCCAGCGGCAGTGGGACGGGCAGTCATTTTGCAACAGAGTGTGACAAGACGCCGGGGGGCCGTCAATCCGGTCCGGCCGCGGCCGGCCCGCGTTTTGTCGCATCGGCGCGACGCGCGCCCGCTTATTGTTCTTCTGGAGGACGTCGCCTCAGATGGCGATCATCTCGAAATCTTCCTTGCGCGCACCGCATTCCGGGCAGGTCCAGTTGACGGGCACGTCTTCCCACCGCGTTCCGGGGGCGATGCCGTCTTCCGGCGCGCCTGCGGCTTCATCGTAGATCCAGCCGCAGATCAGGCACATCCAAGTCTTGTATTCCATAACAGGCTCTGGCCGCTCTCCATTAAAATCCAGCGCAGATGGTACCGAAACCGTGCCGCCGGCGCCAGCCGGTGGCCGCCAGAATCGTGCCAGATCCGCCGTGTTCGCACCTGTTAGCGCCCTGTTAGCGCCTGATTGGCGGCCAATTGCAGCGAATTTCCGCTGTTTTTGCCGCATGTCAACGATAAGTCCCGGGCCCGCCGCACACGATCCCTGCAGTCCTTGTCCTTACCTCAACGCCATGTCCCGTAATCAGCAGCTCTTCGACCGCGCCCAGCAGACCATTCCCGGGGGCGTCAACTCGCCCGTGCGCGCCTTCCGCTCGGTGGGCGGCACGCCGCGCTTCATTACGCGTGCCGAAGGCGCCTATATGTGGGATGCCGACGGGCAGCGCTATATTGACTACATCGGCTCCTGGGGCCCGATGATCGTGGGCCACGCTCACCCCGAAGTGGTGCGTGCGGTACAGGAAACAGCCGCGCACAGCTTCTCGTTCGGCGCCCCGACCGAGGCCGAGATCACCATGGCCGAGGAAATCTGCAAGCTGGTGCCGTCGATCGAGCAGGTGCGGCTGGTCTCCTCCGGCACCGAAGCCACCATGAGCGCACTGCGGCTGGCGCGCGGCTTCACCGGCCGCGACCTGATCATCAAGTTCGAAGGCTGCTACCACGGCCACGCCGACAGCCTGCTGGTCAAGGCCGGCTCCGGCCTGCTGACCTTTGCCGACACCACCCAGAACGCGCCGTCGTCGGCCGGCGTGCCGGCCGACGTGACGCGCCACACCATGGTGCTGGAGTACAACAACGTCGAGCAGCTGGAACAGGCCTTCGCCCGGCATGCCGGCGAGATCGCCGCGGTGATCGTCGAGCCGGTGGCCGGCAACATGAACCTGGTGCGCGCCACCGATGCCTTCCTGAAGGCCATGCGCGAACTGTGCACCCGCGACGGCGCAGTGCTGATCCTCGACGAGGTCATGACCGGCTTCCGCGTGGCGCTGGGCGGCGCGCAGGCTCACTACGGCATCCGGCCCGACCTGACCTGCCTGGGCAAGGTGATCGGCGGCGGCATGCCGGCGGCGGCCTTCGGCGGGCGCCGCGACATCATGGCCAGGCTGGCGCCGCTGGGCGGCGTCTACCAGGCCGGCACGCTGTCGGGCAACCCGCTGGCGGTGGCCGCGGGCCTGACCACGCTCAAGCTGATCCAGGCACCCGGCTTCTATGAGCGCCTGGCCACCCAGACCCGCAAGCTGGCCGAAGGCCTGGCCGAGGCCGCCAAGGCTGCGGGCGTGCCCTTCGCGGCGGATGCCATCGGCGGCATGTTCGGCATCTACTTCCGCGACGGCGTGCCGGGCAGCTTCGCCGAAGTGACCCAGTGCGACACCGCGCGCTTCAACCGGTTCTTCCATGCCATGCTGGATCACGGCGTCTACCTCGCGCCGTCGGCCTTCGAGGCCGGCTTTGTCTCGGCGCAGCACGACGACGCCATCCTGGCGGCCACGCTCGACGCCGCGCGCAAGGCGTTCGCGGCCGGCTGAGGCCATGCCAGGCAGGCGGCGCCCGGGTGCGCCGCCTGCCCCTCTTGCGACAAGGGCGGTGCGCTACACTTGGGTTTTCGTCCAACCCGCGGAGTCTCCGATGCGCGCTTCTTCGTCCCCCTCCTTGTCCAGCAGCTCGCCGATGTCTGCCTTGCGCTGGCTGCTGCTGGCGGTCATGGCCAGCCTGCTGTCCGCCTGCGGCTACAACGACTTCCAGACCAAGGACGAGGCGGTCAAGGCCGCCTGGGGCGAAGTCATCAACCAGTACCAGCGCCGCGCCGACCTGATCCCCAACCTGGTCAACACGGTCAAGGGCTATGCCACGCACGAGCGTGAGACCCTTGAGGCCGTGACCAAGGCGCGCGCCGCCGCCACCAGCATCCAGGTCTCGCCCGAGACCCTGAACGACCCCGAAGCCTTCAAGCGCTTCCAGCAGGCCCAGGGCGAGCTGTCCGGCGCGCTGTCGCGCCTGCTGGCGGTGTCCGAGAACTACCCGCAACTGAAGGCCGACGCCTCTTTCCGCGACCTGCAGTCGCAGCTTGAGGGCACCGAGAACCGCATCACCGTGGCCCGCCAGCGCTACATCGCCGCCGTGCAGCAGTACAACGTGCTGGCGCGCAGCTTCCCGACCAACCTGACGGCGATGGTCTTCAAATACCCGGTCAAGCCTTCGTTCACGGTGGACAACGAGAAGGCCATCTCGACGCCTCCCGCGGTCAAGTTCTGAGGCGGGCCACACCATGGGCCACACCCTGCGCTCGCCCTGGCGGCACGCCTGGCTGGCGGCCGCCCTGCTATGGCTGGCGGCATTGCTGGCCGGCCCGGCGCTGGCGGCAGACGGCTTCGTCGCGGTGCCGCCGCTGACCCAGCGCGTCACTGACCTGACCGGCACGCTGACGCCGCAGCAGCGCGGCGCGCTCGAGAACGTGCTGGCGGAATACGAGCAGCAGCGCGGCAGCCAGATCTTCGTGCTGATGGTGCCCACCACCGATCCCGAGCCGATCGATGCCTACAGCATCCGCGTGGCCGACGCCTGGCGCGCCGGACGCAAGGGCATCGACGACGGCGTGATCGTGCTGATCGCCAAGGACAACCCGCCCGGGCTGCGCAAGATGCGGCTGGAGGTCGGGCGCGGCGTGCAGGGGTCGCTGACCGATGCCATGTCCAAGCGCATCCTGCAGGACGTGATGGCCCCCCACTTCCGCCAGAACGACTTCTACGGCGGGCTGGCGGCGGGGATCTCGGCCATCCAGGCCACCATCGACAAGGAAGGCCTGGCGGCACCGCAGCGCAAGGCGCAGCAATCGTCCGGGCTGGCAGAGTGGCTGCCGGCGCTGCTGCCGCTGGCGATCATCGTGTTCTTCTTCCTGAGTGCCATCCTGCGCCGGCGCGGGCCGCAGATCGTCACCACCCGGCGCGGGCGCGACGTGATCGCCGGCGGGCTGGGCGGACTGGGCGGCTACACCATGGGGCAGGACTGGGGCCGCCGCGGCGGCGGCTGGGGTGGTGGCGGCTTTGGCGGAGGAGGCGGCGGTGACAGCGGCGGCGGCTTTGGTGGCGGGGGCGGCGGCGGCTTTGACGGCGGCGGCGCGTCGGGCAACTGGTGACAGCACAAGGAACGACGACAATGCCGAATCTCCGACGCGCCCTGCACCATATCGCCACCACGGCCGGCGCTGCCCGCAAGCACTTTCCGGCCGAAGCCCGGCAACAGCTGCAGGAAGCCGTGCATGCCGGCGAAGCCAGCCACCGCGGCGAGATCCGCGTGGTGATCGAGGCCAGCCTGCCAGTGGGCCATGCCTGGGCCGGCGTCACGCCGCGCGAGCGCGCCCGCTTCCTGTTTGGCGCGCTCGAGGTCTGGAACACCGCGGACCATACCGGCGTGCTGCTCTATATCAACCTCGCCGACCATGCGGTCGAGCTGCTGGCCGACCGCGGCATCGACGCCAGCGTGGGGCCCGCCACCTGGCGCGAGCTGTGCGACGAACTGGCGCACGGGCTGGCGCAGGACCTGTCGGTGCGCCCGGTGCTGGCTACGGTGGCGCGCATCCACGCACTGCTGGCCATGCACTTCCCGTCTGACGGCGGGCCCAACCCGAACGAGTTGGACGACCGTCCGGTCATGCTCTAGCCGGAACGCTCCGACTCAGCGGACAGCAGCCGCCTCGCGGCGCGCGCGCCGCCCGCCCATCGCGTACCAGACCGCCGCCAGCGCCTGCAGCGCCACCAGCCCGGCCCATGCCGTCAGGTGCGCCGCCTTTGGGTAATGGCCGCCGGTGGCAGGCCACAGGTCCAGCACGAAACCAACACCTACCTGGCAGGCAAAGGTGGACAGGAACACAGTCAGCGTCAGCGCCGTCGTTGCCCGTCCGATCAGCGCATCCGGGAAGCTGCGCGCCAGCACCGCATAGGTCAGGATGCCGCTGGAGCCAAACACGCCATAAGCCACCCACAGCAGCACTGGCGGCAGCGGGACCTGCGCCATCAGCAGCAGCTGGACCACGATAAAGGCGGTCATGCCAGTGCCGGCAAAGGCATACAGGCTTACGCCGATACGCTCCAGGTGGCGCGCGGCCCAGCCCGCGCCGACGCAGCCGGCCATCATTGCAAAGCCGATCACCGAGACCAGCCGCGCGCTGGCCGCCGGGTCGAAGCCGGGCACGTCGCGCAGGAAGGCGCCCACCCACAGCGTCTGCACCGCCAGGAACACGCCCTGGTTGAGCAGCGTCAGCGGCACCACGCGCCAGAAGCGCTCGCTGGCCAGGATCTGGCGCGTGCCGCGCAGCTGTTCACGCAGGCTTTCCTTGCCGACGCGCGGCTTGTCGGGAGCGCTGAACCACAGCACCGCCGCCATGGCCAGCGAGACGCAGGCCAGGCCGATGCTGATCGTGCGCCAGTCCGTGAGCGCCAGCAGCCATGACAGCGGCGTGCCGACCAGCACTGCGCCCAGGCCGCCGATGGCCATCACCACGCCGTTGAGCAAGGGCATGCGCGACAGCGGGAACCACATTGACAGCGCCTGGATGGCGGCGCCCAGGCACACCGACACGCCCACCCCGATCAGCAGCCGGCCGACGGCCAGCCCGGCCATGCCGGGCGCCAGCGCGAACACCATCGAACCGGCCACGGCCACCAGCAGCATCACGGCCTCGGTACGGCGCGGGCCGTAGCGGTCCAGCAGGATGCCCGCCGGCAACTGGGCGCAGGCAAAGCCAAGGAAGTAGAAGCTGGTGAGCAGGCCCAGGTCGCCGGCATTGAGCCCGAGTTCGCGCGTCAGGTGCGGCGCAAAGCCCAGGTTCACGCCGCGGAACACATAGGACACCAGGAAGCCCAGCGAAAATACCGCCAGCACGCGCCCGCGGGCATTGGCAGGTTGCGTTTGCGAGGGCGCGGAAGACAAAGCAGAAGTCGTAGTCGTCATGATGGCCTGCATTGTCATCCCCATTACAGTGCAAAGCCAACGAAAGATACCCGCGGCAATTGTGAGTAGAATTTGACGGCCATGGCCAAATCCCCCGCCAAACCCGCCCAACGCCCCGTCCACCTGCCGCCGCTGCAAGCGCTGCGTGCGCTCGAGGCCGCCACGCGCCACCGCAGCTTCTCGCGCGCGGCCGAGGAGCTGGCCCTGACGCACAGCGCCATCAGTCACCATATCCGCGCGCTGGAGACCAGCCTGGGCACCAAGCTGTTCCAGCGCACCGGCAGCCAGATGAGCCCCACCAGCGTGGGCGCGCGGCTGGCCGAACAGGTGCGCGGCGCGCTCGACAGTATCGAAAGCGCGCTGCGCGAAGCCGGCAACAGCGCCGGGCCGCCGGTAGTCCGGCTGCAGGTCAGCGTGATGGCCGACCTGGCCAATGCCTGGCTGATCCGGCGCCTGCCCAGCCTGCACGCCCTGGTGCCGTCGCTGGACCTGCATCTGCGGCTGCATGCCGAGATCACGCCGCCCGACCCGTACAGCGTCGATGTCGGCATCTGGCACCAGCGCATCGACCTGCCCGGCTTTGAATGCCACAACCTGATCGAAGACCATGTGATCGCGGTGGCCAGCCCGGCGCTGCTGGCGCGCTACCCTGGCTTCACGCTGGCCGACGTGCCGCGCCTGCCGATGCTGCGCTTTGCGCTGCGCCCCTGGCGCGACTGGCTCGAAGCGGCCGGCCTGCCGGGCGAAGAGCCCGAACGCGGCCCGATCTTCCAGGATGCCGGCCTGATGCTGCAGTCCGCCGTCGCCGGGCTGGGCGTAGCCACCGCGCGCGCCCAGTTGGCCCACGACTACCTGGCCAGCGGCGAGCTGGTGCAGATCGGGCCCACCCGCATCCCGTCCAGCCTCCACTACTGGGTCACCTGGCGCGAAGGCAATCCGCGCGAGAAGGCCATCCAGCAGTTCCATGCGTGGCTGCAAGAGCAGGTCCGGCAGGAAGCCGGCCAGGTCCACCCTGCCGCCGACGGCGGCACGCCCGCCGAGCGGTTTCATGCATGAAATCGTTTGAAGCGCGGATGTTGGCAATACGAATCATTTTCGTCTAGGTCAGTGAAATCAAGGGCTTGGCGGATGGCGCCAGCCGTCCGATGACCCGCCATACACATGCGCCGCGGCCTTGCCGGAACGGCGGGAGTTTCACGAATGCAACCAATTGGCACGTCGTGCCAGCGACCGTGAATAATCTACCCGGCCCATCCAAAGAGATGAGGGACGGCCGAGCCGGCCCTGCCCGGCATCGTGCAAACGCTTGTCAACGTGTCGATTCCCTTCAGCCCGCCGCGCGCGCATGGCGCGCGCAGCACCAAAAGGCTGAGTCCGACCGCTTCGCGCCCGGGTGGCTGCCGATGTACAGAGTTCAAATCCTTGTAACGGAATTGAAACTACCTGGCAGCTTCGCTCGCGTGCTGCATTCGAACCCTGACGCCTATCCATTTGCAATTTCGCCCTCCCTCCTTCGGATGGGCATTGCCGGCGAAAAGTCGTCTTTTCGACGCCCCTCCGTCGCACGCTGTGATCCCTGTGCCTCATTGCCAGCCCGTCAAATGCTGCATTGCAGAATAAAAATCCGGCTCCACGTATCAAAAGCGGAACGTTATGGATCGCCAACCAAGGCCTGATGCCAGCTGAAATTTCCCCTTTCTTTTTGTTATCAAAGAGTTAGCCATATCTGGCACGTTCGTCGCACATATGTCCACGCGAACAGAAGCCCGGAACAGGGGGACGTCTGAAACCGAAGCGGCAAACACACTGGCACGCGTTCGCCGAAGATCAGTTTCAGGACGACCCCGCTTCCCAGGGCGGGATTCGGACTGGCGCTGTAAGCGTGGGCCACGCTGCGGGAACTGGCCCGCATCGGCTGGCCAGGTTGTTGCAGGGGTCGTCGACAAGATTAAGCGGAGGTCGTTCAGGAACACGGGCCGCAAGCGGACGAAAAAAGCGGCCCGTGGTACCTGGACTATGCGGCACGCCACGGCTGAACGGGGCGGCACGCAGACAATAAACGGAGGCATCGGCCGAGCCGGCGCATCCGGACAAGAAATGGGGTGAAGCAAAGTCTGCCTTGCAGGCAAAGCGAAGCGGCAGCCGCCGTGACCGATACCAGGGAGGTGAGGTCGCGGCGGCGGCGAAAACGGGCCCACCGACCCGCGCAACGCAGCGGGCAGCAATTTTGGGAGAGCGCCAGGCTGCGGCATTGACATGTTGCGGCAGGCGCAAGCCTTAGCGCCAACGAAACCAGCGACCCGCGACAGCAGGCCGCCGGCTTTGTAAAAACAAAAGATCCGGGGAAATTCTATGAGCGCGTACACCAACCGCCCGCTGCTGTACCTATCGCAGCACCACGATGCCATGCTCTGCAGAATGCTCGCACAGCGTGGCTGGAAGATCAGCTTCGCCTCTAACCTGCAAGACCTCCACGCGCTGCCACCGGGTAACCAGCCGCTTGCCGCGATGCTCGACCTGCAAGGCGGCTTCAGCGACGCCGACCTGGAATCGTTCGAGCCCTGGCTTTCGCTGCCGCATATCGGCTGGATCAGCATCATCGCCGGTCAGGAGTCCCTGACCGAATCCGCACGCCGGTTGCTGGGCCTGTACTTCGTCGACTACTACACCGCACCGATCGAGCACCATCGCCTGGCGGAATCGCTCGGCCACGCGCTCGGCATGGCGCAACTGCGCCCGGGCGCGCAGCATGCCCGCCCCGGCATGGCACGCCCGGACGGCATGATCGGCAGCTGCCCGGCCATGCAATCGCTCTTCCGCGGTATCGAGAAGGTGTCGCGCTGGGACACGCCCGTGCTGATCTCCGGCGAGTCTGGCACCGGCAAGGAACTCGCTGCTCATGCCATCCACCGCGCCTCGGAGCGGGCCTCGCGCCCCTTCGTCGCGGTCAACTGCGCCGCCATCCCGCCCACGCTGCTGATGTCAGAGCTGTTCGGCTATGAGCGCGGTGCCTTCACCGGCGCGACCAAGCGCAAGCCCGGCCGCATCGAGATGGCACAGGGCGGCACCCTGTTCCTGGATGAAATCGGCGACATGCCGATCGAAAGCCAGACCAGCCTGCTGCGCTTCCTCGAAACCGGCCGCATCGAGCGGCTGGGCGGCACGGAATCGGTGGAGGTGGATGTGCGCATCATCTCCGCCACCCACGTCGACCTGGAAGCCGCGATCGCCGCCGAACGCTTCCGCGGCGACCTCTACCACCGGCTGTGCGTGCTGCGCGTGCGCCAGCCACCGCTGCGCGAACGCGGCAGCGATATCCTGCTGATCGCCGAACATGTGCTGGAAAACGTGCGCAAGCAATCGCCCGCGCGCATCCGCGGCTTCTCGCCGATGGCGCTGCGCGCGATCCAGCAGCATAACTGGCCCGGCAATGTGCGCGAGCTGATCAACCGCATCCGCCACGCCGCCGCCATGTGCGAAGACGGCGTGATCCAGCCCGACGACCTGGAGCTGACCACCCCCGCCGACGAGCGCCCGCTCACGCTTGCGGCCATCCGCGAAGCGGCCGAGCAGGACGCGATCGTCGAGGCGCTGCAGCGGAACCATGAACGGTTGATTGATGTGGCGGCGGAGTTGGGGATTTCGCGGGTGACGTTGTTCAGGCTGATGCGGGATTACAAGCTGCAGGTGAAGAAGGGGGATCTGGGGTTGATCTGCGTGCAGGGCTAGCCGATCCATCGCGGAGGAACCGACCGATGTCACCTGATGCCTATCTCGAAATGGCCGAGACCGAAGCCACTCACTGGTGGTTCCGGGGCCGGCGCGAAATCGTCGCCACCATCCTGTCCGGCCTGGCGTTGCCGCGCGACGCGTCCATCCTGGAAATCGGCGCGGGCACAGGAGGCAACCTAGCGATGCTGTCTCAGTTCGGCAAGATCAGTGCCGTGGAAATGGACGGCACCGCCCTGCGGCTGGCGCGCGAGAAAACGTTGGACGCGTACGACATACGCAGCGGCAGGTGCCCCGACGATATGCCGTTTCCTGAGCACAGCTTCGACCTGGTCTGCCTGCTCGACTGCCTGGAGCACATTGCCGACGACGCCGGCTCGCTGGACTGCGCGGCAAGGCTGCTGAAGGCCGGGGGAGCGGTATTCCTCACCGTGCCTGCTTACCAGTGGCTTTGGAGCGCGCACGACGTCTTCCTGCATCACCAGCGCCGCTATAGCAAGCGGTCGCTGCATGCTCTGGCCAACCGGTGCGGCATGCACGTGGAACGGGTGTCGTACTTCAACACGGTGCTGTTCCCGCTTGCGGTGGCCGCGCGCGTCAGCGACCGGCTGAGCGGCAACCAGAAGGCCACCGGAGCGGGGCTTCCGCCCCGGCCGCTCAACCACGCCTTGCACCGCCTGTTCAGCACGGAACGCCACTGGCTGGCGCGCCGATCGCTGCCGTTCGGTATTTCGCTAATGGCCATCCTGCGCACATCGTGAACCCCGCCAGCAGCGCGCCCGAACTTCGCAGATTCACGCGATTCGCAGTATCAGGCGCCACCTCGACCGGCGTGCATGTCGCCATCACCGCCACGCTGGTGACCACGCTGGCGACCTCGCCGGTCACGGCAAACTGCGTGGCCTTCCTGTGCGCGACGGCCTGTTCCTATCTTCTCAACACCTTGTGGAGCTTCTCGTCGCGCCCACACTGCGGCAACTTCGTGCGCTTTCTCTCCGTATCGTTTTTGGGGATGATGCTAACGATCTCGATTTCCTGGACGGTGCAAAGACTCGGCGCCACCTACTGGATCGGACTTGCCTGGATCCTGCTATTGGTTCCGCCTAGCACCTTTGCTCTGCACCGCTGGTGGACGTATCGCTAGGACCAGCTGGTAAAAACGTTCAACGAATCGAGAGAAGATAACGGCGCGTGCAATGGTGGGCAGCACAACGTGAGCGTCGATTCGAGGCTCGAAACGGATGCGAAGCTTCCGAGGGCAGTGAGCCAGGCGAAGACGCTGCGCTCCGGCGACCCAAAATCACAATTCCTGGACGAAGCCTTACTTTGCACAGGGAGACGATGCCAAATAAATGCGCGCCATGGTTTCAATTTGCCGTTACGATATAAAGGCCAATCAAGATAATTGCCACCCCGAATAGTTGCAGTGGTGATGTTGGCTCGCCGAGCGCGAAAACACCTACAAGATAAACAAGAATGAAGGTGAGCGCCGTAAACGGGTAAACGGCCGTCAAGTTGGCCCTACTGAGAGAAAAAATCCAGAGCGCGGTACCCGCACCATAACAAAGTAGGCCAAATAAAATCCAACCATTCAAGTAGTCCGATAAATAATTCTTGCCGGTGGCACCGAATTTAAATGCCACCTGACCCATTGCCGCAAGAATCGCGCCGACTAGTGGTGGAAAGTAAATAAGTGCCTTCATGATCCATCCGCATGGAATCTCAATTTTCTTACCACATACTGACTCTTTAATACCGCCAACCCAGTTTTAATGCCCACCGGGAGCCGCTTCAGAATGAACTTCCGAACCTGGTAAGATAAAGGAGATATATCTGGCACATGACAGTCGTTCGCAACTCGGCAAGCTCTCACCGAAGAAGGGAGCCCCTCGATCTCACTGGCATGAACAAAGAACAACATGTTATATCGGTACCACGGCTCCACCGCGCTGTTCGCAGCAACGCGAGGCCTGATAAAGTCGAATAGATAATATTCCCGCTTCGCGAACAGATCACGCCAATAATCATACCCTTGTTCATTTATGTGATTCTCCCCACCCTGCCCCGGCACCGCCGCGGAAAATAAAATCCTTTTCCCATGGCGCACCAGGTTATCAACCAGAACCTCACTACTTTCCAAAGGCAAATGCTCTGCAACCTCCAGGCATTGAACTAGGTCGAAATCTCTGCCAATATCAAACGGCTGAGAAATATCCATTGGGATAAAATTACAATGATCGAACAGCAAAACAGATCGATCAACATAGCCCCCATCTATTCCGATAATTTCGGAGACACCAAGCTTACTATGTATATTCAGCCACGCACCTGCGCCACAACCGATATCGACCACGCTTTCCGGAGACAGCTCGGCATTAATAACAGGCAGTACATTGCGAGCCGACTGGATAGCCCCTTCACGTTGGTAACGATAAAAAACTTCGTCGTATTTGTGCGAAATGTTAACTTTATTCATAATAATGAAATATTCTGCTCACTCAAATTATCGATAACCAGACTCAATCGATTGCTGACACCAACAGATTTTTTTTGGAGAATGCATGATTTATGACACCAGACTGCGGCCAGCCGAAACGATAAAGTTAAGACTTCGCCAGGCAAAACAACCGGCATCTATTGACATCCGGTGTTCTCATACAGGGACCACACACCCACCGATTTAAGCAGCGAAACCTGACAGCGGGTATTCTCAAACAACGTCGTCGACAGTGGCTCCGTGTGACGAACAAAGTAGTAGCGATACTCCTGCCCCCGATTTCTTGTCCAAGTAAATTCGCGCGGGTTGGATGGACTTACCGCAGGAAGCCGGCTGGGCCGATACCGGACAACTTGCGGTGGAAACCATGCAAAGCTGAAATCGACTAAGCCCCTTCTTTCTGCCTGATACCAGGCAGGGAAATGCAGGTAGGCACCACGATTACCAGCTGCGGTGCTGTTCGCATCGAAAATCAGCATAAGCGCCTTCTTCCCGGGCTCTGCGGCGCCCAGCAGCACATCAAAATCTTTGCTTTCCGCTGCAAAACCCACAATGCGCGCCGTCTGTGTGCCCAGATACGCCACACAGGCCAGAGCAAGCAAGGCTTGACACATCATCGGCCGGCGCAGCACGGCCGGTCTATACCTTGCTGCGGCCTGTGGATGATTGAACATCAGCGCATAGAACGGCAGAATGAACAATGCAAAACGCTCATAGAGGAATGTAGTTCTACCTGCGTGATGTGGCACGAATATCCATACCGCCAGTGCAACAAGCATTGGAATGCAAGCAGCTGGCTCCCGAGCATTGACGCGCGCGCCCAAGCACCAGGGCACACTGAGCATCAGCAAACCGCCTATCAGAAAGAATCTGTCCTCCCACCACCCGCCCCAGGGCGCAAGGAAGAACAGAAGCAACCGCCTCATGTCCCATCCCCATATCACCTCAGGCGACGAGTAGACATATTCCACCTCAATGCTCCGGATATGCCACACATAAAGCAGGCACACCACCCCTACCAGGCCATAGGGCAGAGAGGCCATGAACACGCGTTCCACCCGCTTCAACTTGCAGACGAGAAATGCAACGCCAATGGCGCTGGCAAACAGGAAAGTCAGGCCATGTGAGAAAAACAGGACAACGCTGACCACGAACAATCGCTTGCCAGTCTTGTACGTGGGCGAATCGGCGTATCGGTATGCCAGCAGTATTGCCAGGAGCCCGACTGGTGCCGCCACCAGGAAGGTGACAAACCCCCAGGTATAGGCGAACCCGAAAAAGCCCGGCACGTAGAGCCAGTCAAGCCGCTTGTCGGCCCCGAACTGCCTGCGTAAACACACACACAGGAAGACGAAGGCGTAAAAAGCGATCGTAATCAGCAATTTCAGCGCTGCTGCGACCGGCATGACAAACGACAACAGCAATGCCAGGCCGTAGCCTGCAAGGTAGGGGGTGAACAGGTTGATGCTGAAGACATCCTCCCAAGGCGATTCGCCGGTCAGCAGATCATGCAGCGCCGCGACCTGCCCCGCATGCTGCGGCAGATCAATCATCGGCGGATGAGGCGCGAGCCAAATCATCAGGCCCGCATACATGACCACTCCGACAAACAGCGCGCGGAATGCAGTCAGTTTCCAGTCCACGCCGGAGGATCTGATGGAGTTTGAACTGACCGAGATCTCGCTCATGGCATCCTCGTGGACTCACTACTTGCGACTACAGGGTCTTCTCGATGATGAATCTCGGCCGTTGCTTAGTTTCCGAGTAGATCTTTGATACGTATCCGCCAATGACGCCCAGGAAGAGCATCTGCAGCCCACCGAGGAAGTACATGGGAACCACCGTCGATGTCCAACCCGGCACCGCCGTGTTTGTGAATAGTCGGACAAACAGGGCCCAAATCCCAACTGCCAGAGAAAACCCTGCGAGAGTGGCGCCGACGTGGGTGCTCCATAGCAAAGGCTTCGATGAGAATGATGCAATGCCATCGCATGCCAGACATACCATCTTGTTCAGTGGATATTTGCTGGTTCCGGCAAAGCGGGCAAGCCGCTCATACTCGACGATGGCTGTGCGAAAGCCTAGCAGTGGAATGATGCCTCGCAGAAACAGGTTGACCTCTCGAAAATCCCGCAACGCCTCCAGTGCGCGCCGGCTCATCAACCGAAAGTCAGCATGATCTGGGAGCACGTCCACACCAAAGTGGCGCAGCAATCGATAGTAGCCCTGCGCTGTGATGCGCTTAAAAAGCGTGTCAGTATCACGTCGCGAACGCACGCCGAACACAATCTCTGCCCCTTCGCAATGCGCCTTCAGCATCGCCGGTATGGCGTCGAGATCATCTTGCAGATCGGCGTCAAGGCTCAACAGCACGTCACCGGGAGCAGTGAGCAACCCGGCAAGCAATGCGTTCTGGTGCCCCCGGTTGCGTGACAGTTTGATGCCGCGCACCCGCGCGTCCCGCGCGTTCAAGGCCTCGATGATGGCCCAAGTTCGGTCCTGGGAGCCATCGTCAATGAAAGTAATGGTGCTGTCCGCTTGCACCATCTGTTCCTCTGCCAGCCGGTCCATCAGCATCAGCAATCGCCTTCCCGTCTCTGGCAGTACTACCTCTTCATTGAAGCAAGGCACAATCAGATTCAGCGTGACCATGACACTTCCCGCTTTCGAGCCATTGTCTGACGACGTTTGGCTTGGAGCGTGTTGAACAGCAAGCCGACTCGGGCAAGGTAGTTGCGTATCTTGGCGGATACTCTCGCGAAGATGCGCGGTCAGCAGACTGGTGCTATGGGCGCGCCTGGTATGCCGTCGCTCGACCAATTGCAGGACGTCAGCGATCTGATAGCTTGCGAAGAACGACGGCGACTCCTCTGCCGCAGCGATATCCACGGCGTGCAAGGCCGTATGCTCGTCCGAGTACCTGCCGAATTCAGCTTTGTCCATGGTCGACATCCCGTGTCATTCAGCTTATCCACGCTTCGCACTGGCAAGCCGGACTACCTTCCTGCCGCCCGATACACCACCCTGCGGGCGGGTCTCCTGGTACCGGCGCTTAATCAAGTAGATCGGACGTCCCTTCGCCTCGTCATAGATACGTCCGATGTACTCGCCCACCACGCCCAGGCCGATCAGTTGCACCCCGCCAAAGAACAGCAGCAGAGACAGCACGGAGGCATAGCCTGGGACATCCACCCCGAGTACCATCGTACGCAGCACGATGAATGTTCCGTACAGGAAGGCCAGGAAGGCAATCGCGGAGCCAAGATAGGTCCAACTCCTGAGGGGTATGGTGCTGAAGCTGGTAATCCCCTCCAGCGCGAGGTTCCAGAGGCGCCACCCGGAGAATTTCGACTCCCCCGCAATGCGCGGCTCGCGCTCGTACGGAACAACCACCGTACTGAACCCCACCCATGCAAATAAGCCTTTCATGAAGCGGCGTCGTTCAGGCATCTGCTTGAGCGCGTTGATCACCACTCGGTCCATGAGGCGGAAATCCCCTACATTCACCGGCAGCTTCTGGTCGGACAGTTTGTTATGGACGCGGTAGTAGGCGTCCGCGGTCACACGCTTCAGCCATGAATCGCACGCACGGCTACGGCGTTGCGCGAGCACCACCTCCGCCCCTTCACGCCAGCGCATGACCAGTTCCGGGATCAGCGAGGGCGGGTCCTGCAAGTCGGCGTCTATGGGAATCACTGCATCGCCCAAAGCTTCATCGAGACCGGCCGTGAGGGCCGCTTCCTTGCCGAAATTCCGCGTCAGGTCCACGACCCGCACACGCGCGTCCTGGCGCGAAAAGGTAATGAGCTTGTCCAGCGTATCGTCCGAGCTGCCGTCATTGACCAGCACAATCTCGAAGCGGAGTGCATCGATGGACTCGAGCACTGGAATGACACAGTCGAAGAAGTTCTCGATGCCTTCTGATTCGTTGTAGCAGGGCACAACCAGAGAAAGCAGCTTGACATCGTATGGACCCGACATGATCCCCTCCCGAGGCGGCGTGGCTTGTGCGCACACCGCGATAATTGCGCCTCTGCGGTTCTATTATTTTCCAGCAGACCACTCAAAGTGGATAGGCCGCATACGCCTGACTACTAGTCATTTTCCCGCCGGAGCACAGTCCATGATCCAGCGCCTAAAGCGCTCTATTGCGCGCCAGTCGAACTCGTTCCGCTCCGAGTTCTGCGAAGAATTGCCGCCATCAACAGCATCGTCACAACCGACCCAGCATGCGGTAGCTCCGTCACGCGATTGACGCCTAACAAGAAGGGCAAAAGCCAGGCCGCGACCATCAGTTCTCGCTCGCCCTTGTTCCAACCACGCCGCATGCCGTCGGCCGTGATCCCGGCAATAGCAATGCCCAGCCAGGTCAGTTCGTAGTACCACAGGTATGGACTTACCAGCAGAGTGGCAGTCGCCGCCGCCGCGATGCGCAGCTCTATCGAAGTCTGGCTCCTCCAAACTTTGAGCAACGCAACGATGGCGAACAATGCGCACACGGCCTGCGCGCCATACGCTGCCGCCACGGGAGCACCGCCGAGGCGCATCATGGCAAATACTGTCGGGCTGGAGTACCACCCCTTCCGCCCCTGATCCAGCAATTGCTCCCGAACAAGGCTGCTGTTTTCAAGGAAAGCTGAGACGGCCTCCCACCCGAACAGACCGACACTGCTGGCAGCCATCACAACTGCGGTTGCAGCGGCAATAAAGAATGCTTTCCATGCGCGGTCTGCCAGCATTGCCAAAGGGAGCACCACAGCAAGCTGTGGCTTTACGCTCAGCAATCCAACCAGGATCCCGGCAAGCACGGGACGGCTTCTCAGGTGGATAAGTGACCATGCTGCAATCCCGGCCGTCAGAAGTGAGTTCTGCCCGATCATGGCAGCCTCAAGGCCGCCGGAAAATGCCACCACGGGCAGCAGCACCACGTGCCGAGGCACGGCACGCATGTCCAGGATCCTGACAATAGCGGCCATATACATGACTGCCGTTCCGGCCGTGAAGAACAAATAGCTCAATGCGAACGGCAGCAACGACAGCGGCAAGACAAACAGCAGAAACGTCGGCGGATAGAGCCATGGCAGAAAGAAGTGTTCGTCCCCCCTTACCGAGCCGAAGGCCATGATCACAGGCTGAAGCGAGGCGTAGTCATAGACCCTGGCCGCCTCGCCTTGCAGCGCCAGGTATGACGCACTCCAGAAGACGGAATAGTCTGCCCCGGGGCGCACCACCCTGTCGGAGGTGAAACCCTTCGTTTCCCAGGCCCACAACACCATCAGCACACCATAGATAAGCAGCATGGCTATGCTGTAGACCCGCAGCCGATCCAGGTCCAGCCAGTGTCTGGAGATCACTGATCTCGGCACTACCGCCGAGCTATGGTCCAGGCTCATCGCTCCCCCATCCGTCAATCTGTTCCGCGGCATCGCACATGCCCGATTTCTTCTTCGTACATGCCAGGGTCAGGCCCCGCAGTTCCGTTTCATTCTTATCGCTCGGGCGTCATTAAACAAGCACAATCCCGGCAGCGTAAATGCGCACTGTGGCGCTTGCAGAAAGCGTTTCTAAACTGAACAGCGCGCAGCCATGGCGCCCACTTTGCCGCCGCCCCCCGCATGCCGCCGGCAGGACCGGGCAACCAGCCCGCTTTAGCGCAATCCCTTCGTTTCTTGAATGAAACGCGGACAGCCGGGGAACGTGCCGCACCGCAGACCATCCTTTTGGCGGCTGGGTTGCGACGCGGCGCCGCGCTTCAACCAAAAGTACTGTGCCCCACCGGCAGCCGCTCATCCCTTTGGCTCAGGCCGGCAGCAATGCAGAGTGTTTCGCGCGCGCGGCGGCAAGGATCCAGGAAATAAGCACGATTCGCCTGAGAAACGCCGGCCGTGCCCGACGGACCGCGACGCGGCAAGCCGCGGCCTCGACTGGCGAGAATGCCTTGTAAAACAAGCGCCTTGCACAGGTGGCCCACGTTTTGCGTTGGCATGATGACCCGGCCCGGCGCTGGCCTTGCCGGGCAGGCATCACGAATGGCGCGCTGGCCGATGACGGTCAGCGGAGACCGCCCCGCAACAGTGAACGGAAGCCTCCAACAGACATGCAAGCAGATCGGAAACCTGCCTGGCACATCCACCGTCGCGAAGCCATCGCATCGCGCTCGGTGATGCCCGTCCTGGCAAGAATCGGCGCCGCTGGGCAGCAGGGAATCCCGTGCAGGGTCCTCTCTTCGGCCCAGCCACGCCGCGCTGCCAGGCAGATGCGCAAGCAGGTCCGCGGCGGCCAATGGCCGTTCCATGAGTGCGCCACCTGCGGTCCGCCTTGCATCCGGCGTCCGCACAGCTTTTTCCACCCGTAGCAGCAATGTCCTTACCTGAAGGAGATCATCATGCAAAAGCTCTTCGACAACACCAAGCGTTTCATCCTTGAAGAAGATGGCGTCACGGCAATCGAGTATGGCCTGATCGCAGCACTGATCGCGCTCATGATCATTGCCGGCGCCACGCTTGTCGGCACCAAGCTCAGCACCGTCTTCGACAAGATTCAGAGCGCGCTGTAATCGTTGTGCCCGTGCGTGCGAGCGGCCTTCAGGCAACAAGATGCCGCTCGCGCGCGCTTACCGGAGAGATGTCATGTTCAAGCAGGCTGAAGGCGTGGTCGCATTCATTCGGGCGGAGCGCGGTGTGACATCTATCGAGTACGCGCTCATCGCCATGTTGATCGCACTGGTGATCATTTCATCGGTCATGGTGCTCGGACAGAAGGTCGGCGACTTGTACGACACCGTCGCCCGGGCCATGCCCTGAGAAACCGAGCAGCCGGAACAAATCATGTCCACCGAATTCAACCCCCTGGCGCCGCTGGTTGGACCATGCGTCATTGCGCTGGTCCTGACGGCCGCGGCGACCGACATCCAGTGGCGGCGCATTCCCAACTGGCTCACGTTCGGCGCCTGGCTGCTGGCTTGGCCGGTCCAGATCTGCCTGCACGGATTCCAGGCTGGAACCTGGACGTGGGCACTTGGCTGGCTTACCGGCTTCTTTCTGTTCCTGCCTTTCTATCTGCTGCGTGGCATGGCCGCCGGCGACGTGAAGCTGATTGCCGCGGTCGGCGCCTGGCTGGGCGCGGGAATGGCCTTGCGCATTACCTTGGCAACCTTCGTGCTGGGCGGCCTGTGGGGCATCGCGGCCGCAATCCGGTCCGGGCAGGGCCGCCAGCTCTTCGAGAGCGTCACCGGCGTGGTCAGGACTGGCCGCGGGATGCCTTCCGTAGGCACCCTGCCCTACGGCGTCGCCATTGCAGCCGGCACGGTAGGAATGTTGTTCATGAGTGTCTGACGAGCACAGGACCATCTGGCTCTGGCCAAGGCGGATCTTGACGAGATGCAACAAAAGTTCAGGGGGACGGCAATGAACGAGCAACACGACACAGGGCACGCACCGCGGCTGCTCGAGCCGGTCACGAGCACCAGGGGCGTCCATGCCGAACACGGCATGCTGCCGCTGCCGCCGTGGCATGTACTGCCGCGCACCATAGCCGATACCGGGCTGGACATCGCGCAGTTGCTTGGCCTGCTGATGAAGGCCGCCTACCAGCACCGGACGGTCATGCTGGCGGTGCTGACCGACACGCTCAAGCTGCCGGCGCTGGTCGTCAATGAGATTGCCGCCGTGGCCGTGCGGGAGCGCTTGCTGGAAATCGCGCACCGTGGCTCCAGCGACCTGGACGTACGCTTCCGTCTCACCGATGCCGGCTATGCTCGCGCGGCCGAAGCGTCGGCGCGCTGCGCCTACGTGGGCGCGGCACCGGTCACGCTGGATGCCTACCTGGATGCCGTCAAGCGCCACTCGGTCAGCCATGCCGCCGTGACCAAGGCCGACGTCACCGCGGCGTTTCATGACCTGGTCATCCCCGTCCATTTGCTCGACGCGATCGGCATGGCCTTGAACACCTGCCGTGCCCTCATGATCTACGGCCCGGCTGGCAGCGGCAAGACCTACCTTGCACAACGGCTGGGCACCTTGCTGCCTGGCGCGGTGCCGGTGCCGCATGCCATCACCGTGGCCGGCGAGATCATCCAGGTCTTCGACCCGCTGGTCCATGTGCCCTTCGACGACAGCGAGGCATCGCTTGCGCGCCGCTCGCTGGACCGCCGCTGGGTCCTGTGCCATCGCCCGGTGGTGCTGTCAGGCGGCGAACTGACGTTATCCATGCTGGACCTGCGTCATGACCAGGCCGCCGGCTTTTACCAGGCACCGCCGCACATGAAGGCCAACAACGGCATCTACATCGTCGACGATCTGGGCCGGCAGATGGTCGGCGTCAGCGATCTGCTGAACCGCTGGATCGTGCCGCTGGACCGCGGCATCGACATGTTCACACTGCAGACCGGGGTGCGCTTTTCGGTGCCGTTCGATGTCTGGCCGGTGTTCTCGACCAATCTCGAACCGTCGGCGCTCGAGGACGATGCCTTCCTGCGCCGGCTGGGCAGCAAGCTCTACGTGGGTCCGCTGTCGGTGGACGATTACCGCGAGGTTTACCAGCGCACCGCCGCGGAATTCGGGATGACCAGCACGGACGCGATGTTCGACTTCCTGGTGGACAGCCTGCACTACGCCAGCGACACGCCACTGCTGGCCTGCATCCCGCGCGACCTGCTGCAGCTGGTGCATTCGGGCGTGCGCTACCACGGCCACGCCCCGCAAGTGACCGAGGCAGGCCTGCTGTCTGCCTGGCAGAGCTACTACGGGCTGCGCACCGTGGCCGATGCCGTGCCGGCACATGGCGCCATCCATCGATGGGCTGGCGACCACCGCGCCGCAAGCTGAACTGTACACCGGGTATTCAGACAACTGTAGGGGGAGAGTCATCATGAAGAACACACGTGCAATCCTGATGCTGCTGATTGCCCTCGTCGCCGGCGTGGCGGCGGTGGTGTCGGCGTCGCGATGGCTGGTCCAGCAGTCATCCGGCTCGGTCAAGCAAGTGGTCGTCGCCGCCAACGACCTGAATCTGGGGCAGCCGCTCAACGGCAGCCAGTTGCGCCTCGTCAACTGGCCGGCCGGCAGCGTGCCGCCGGGTACCTTCGAAGACCTCAAGATGCTGGAAGGCCGTGTGGTACGTACCAGCCTGCAGCGCGGCGAACCCATCCTCGACGCCAAGCTGGCGCCGGTGGGGACCAAGGGTGGCCTGTCGGCGGTGATCAATGATGGCAAGCGCGCCATCACCGTGCGCGTCAACGACGTCGTGGGCGTGGCCGGCTTCGCGCTGCCCGGCAACTACGTCGACGTGATCGTCAATACCAACGACGAAGCCAAGAGCACCCAGGGCGGCAGCATCTCGAAGATCGTGCTTGAGAAGATCCTGGTGCTGGCGGTAGCGCAGCAGGTCAGCCGCGACGACACCCAGCCCAAGGTGGTCAATGCAGTGACGCTGGAAGTCACGCCCGACCAGGCCGAGAAGCTGGACGTGGCCCGCAGCGTGGGCACCCTCTCGCTGGTGCTGCGCAACCAGATGGACGTGGCCGACATCAATACCGGCGGCGCCACCAAAGGCACGCTGCTGGGCAAGACGCCCGAGGCACCGCCCAAGGTGGTTACCAAGACCGAGACCCGCACCGTGGTCAAGACCCGCACGGTGGCGGCGGCGCCCGCGCGCTCCGGCAACTGCATCGGCGTGCTGGCAGGCATGCAGGGCGGCGTCGAGTGCTTCTGAGCGCGTACGCCAAGGCATCCAACGAATTCTGAGCTGCTACACAGCCTCTCCGGGGGGAGATTCAAAATGAACCAGAAACGATCTGAAGCCGCAGGCAGCACCCGCATCCTGGTGCTGGCCACCATTCTCTGCACGCCGCTGGCCGCGGCGGCACAGACTGCCATCGAGGCAGGCAACCTGACCAAGGCGATCGCACCGGCTGCCTCCAAGGCGCCCCAGGGCCCGATGCAGATGACCATCAGCATGACGCCCGGAGCGAGCGCGCCGGCCACGTCGGCGCCGCCGGCGCCTTCCGCAGATGCTCGCGGCCCTAACTGCACCGGTTCCATTCGCAGTGAATCGACCGTGGTAGTGCCGGTCGGCAAATCACAGCTGATCACCCTGCCGGAGGCGGTACGCAACCGTACCCTGGGCAATCCCAACGTAGTGCAAGCCACCATGGTGTCGCCACAGACGCTCTATGTCCTGGGCCGGACAGTGGGCACCACCAACATGATCGTGCAAGGCCGCAGCGGCAGTTGCAGCATCATCAATGTGGTGGTCAATGCCGACGCCGGCGGATTGCAGACCTCGCTCAGCCAGTTGCTGCCAGGCGAGTCCGGCATCCGCGTGACCACGGCCGCCGACAACCTGGTGCTGACCGGGAGCGTAACCAACGCACAGGCCGCACAGCAAGCGATGGAGATCGCCCAGGCCTACGCCAATGCGGCGCATGGCGGCGATGCCAACAAGAAGGGCAATGTGCTGAACATGCTGTCGGTCGACACCCCGCAGCAGGTGATGCTGGAAGTAAAGGTCGCAGAGGTCTCCAAGACGCTGCTGAACCAGCTCGGCTCTGCGGTGAATCTGCAGGGCGGCTTCGGCTCATGGAGCGGCGCGCTGGTAACGTCATTGCTGACCGGCGCTTCGGCGGCCTTCTTCGGCAGCAAGGCTAACAACCGGCCGTTCGAGTTCGCCATCGATGCGCAGAAGAACGACAGCCTGGTCAAGATCCTGGCCGAACCGAACCTGGTCACCATCAGCGGCCAGGAAGCGAGCTTCCTCGCCGGCGGCAAGATCTATATCCCGGTGGCACAGGCCAACGTGCTTAACGGGGCTGGGACGGTCACGCTGCAGGAAGAGGAGTTCGGCGTCGGGCTGAAGTTCACGCCTACGGTGCTGGCCAATGGCCGCATCCACCTGAAAGTGGCACCCGAAGTGTCCGAGCTGTCGCCTACCGGCGCTACCGTACGCGGCGGCACCCTGGCCGGCCAGACCGTGCTGCCGGTGATTACCACCCGCCGCGCCTCCACCACCGTGCAGATGCGCGATGGCGAGAGCTTCGCCATCGGCGGCCTGCTGACGGACAGCGCGCGCGGCTCGCTCAAGGCACTGCCGGGTGCCGGCGAAGTGCCGGTGCTGGGCACGCTGTTCCGCAGCACGCAGTACCAGCAGGACCTGACCGAACTGGTGTTCATCATCACGCCGCGCCTGGTCAAGCCGATGCAGACCAACAACTACCCGCTGCCGACCGACAGCTTCTCCACGCCCAACCAGCTGTCGCTCTACTTCATGGGCAACATGGAAGGCGACGGCAAGCGTACGCCGCAGCCCGCGCCTGCGCCGTCACAGCCTGCCGCACCAGCCGCAGCACCCGCCGTGCCGCCCGCGGCACCGCGCAGCGAAGGTACGCCCGCCACCTCGATCTCGGCCGTGCCGAACGGCAAGCCGCTGGACGAGCCGGCGCCGGCCGCACGCGAACCGGCGGCGGCGGCAGGCACGCGCCCTGCCCTGCCCGCCCCGGCGGCGACCCGCAGCACGGCGGCTGCGCCACCGGCCGAAGACACGGCCGGGCGCATTGCCCGCATCGAAGCCACCGCCGCCCGCCTGGCCCAGGCCAGGGCCGCGGCTACGGCCGGACGCACCGCATCGGGCGGCAACTGATCCGCCGCCCCACCAGCAGAATCGGAGAACGACCATGAACAAGACCCTGAAGCTTTCGCGCGGCACCGCTGTCCTGGTTCTGGGCAGCCTGGCCTGCCTGGGCCTGTCGGCCTGCATGACCTCGACGCCGGTGTGGGATGGCCAGCGCGGCGTGGCGCTGGCCACCATCACACAGCTGCAGATCATTAACCCGGACGCCCCCGCCGGCCTGCCAACCGTCACCGGTACTGATGGCAAGACGGCGGTGGCGGCTATGAGGAACTTCGACCGGTCGCTTATAGGTGCCCAACAAGGTAACGCCGCGCCCAACTTCACCATCGACTTCGGCGCCGGCGGTTACGGCGGCGTGGGCATGAATGGCGGCTCGCGCTAAGGATCGTGGCTCGGCATGCACTCTCCGCGACGCGGGTGAAGCTCGGCATACGACTTGGTATCGACGAGCCTTGCTGGCATAACCTCCTGCCCCTCTACTCGGAATCTTTCAAATCAAGCTTTCCATGCCACTTCTCCCACCCACGCTCGCGCGCCGAGATTGGAGGGCGAATTGCACAGGTGGCATCGAAACTGGAGATAGCAACATGCTCAAGATCCTGATCGCATCCGAAGACGCCGACCGGCTGGCCGAGATCAACCGGCTCAGCACCGTCGTCGGCAACTTCCAGGCCATGTCGCTGCAGGAGGGCCCGGCACGCTTCCCGTATCATGCCAGCCGCATGCGCATGGCCGACCTGCTTATCCTGGAGTTGCCGGCCATCAGCGCATCGCAGATGCAGGCCATCGAGACACTGCGCCAGCAGCACCCCGACCTGCCCTGTATCCTGATCACGCAGGCGCCCAGCTCCGACGTGCTGATCAAGGCCATGCGTGCCGGCATTCGCGATGTGCTGTCGTGGCCGCTGGACAGGGGACAGCTCACCGAAGCGCTCAAGCGCGTGGAAGCCACCCATGTGCCACGCACGCAGGAGACTGGCCAGGTGATCTCGATGATCTCGTGCAAGGGCGGCGCGGGCACCAGCTTCGTGGCGGCCAACCTGGGCGATGCGTTGGCCCGGCACCTGGGCAAGCGCGTGCTGGTGGTCGACCTGAACCGGCATTTCGGTGACCTGACCTATATCGTCAGCGACAAGGCGCCGCCTTCCACACTGCCCGATATCTGCAGCCAGATCGACCGCATGGATGCCGCCTTCCTGGAAGCCTGCCTGGTGCACGTGGACAACGGCTTCGACATGCTCGCGGGCGCGGCCGATCCGGTCAAGGCCGGCCAGATCCAGAAAGACAAGCTGGAGTGGATCCTGTCGGTGGTGCAGCCTGCCTATGACTTCGTGATCTTCGACCTGGGCCAGAGTATCGATCCGCTGTCGATCTGCGTGCTGGACCACAGCGATCGCATCTGCGTAGTGACCGAACCCGCCATTGCCTTCGGGCGGCCGGGGCGCCGCCTGCTCGATATTCTGCGCGCGCTGCACTACTCCGCCGACAAGATCCGTCTAGTGCTGAACCGCAGCGGCCGCAAGAACGAGATGCCGCGCGCGACCATGGAAGAGATCTTCGGCATGAAGGTCGCCTTTACCCTGCCAGACGATCCTGCCGCAGTGGACGAAGCGGTCAGCCATGGCGAGCCCGTCGCCAAGCTGAGCCGGCGCAGCACCATGGCGCGCGCGCTGCAGGCGATGGCCACGCAGCTGTGCGCCGGGCCGGAAGCCGAGCGGCGCAGCCGGCCGGAAGCCGTATCGCCGCTGCGCCGCCTGATGCTGCGCGCGAAGAACACCTGATTGCAAGGATTGCAACCGGCCAAGCCCCGGTCAACAGAACCCGAAAACGAGGAGTCCACCATGTCCATCCGCGAACAACTGGCCGGTGCCGGGCCCGCCTTCACTGCCAACGGCCACGCCGCGATCCAGTTTTCAACGTCGGCTGCCTCCGCCTCGGGCGGATACCACCAGCTCAAGCGGGACGTGCACGAGACCGTGCTTGACCGCGTGGAACTCGAGCGTCTGGCCCGTTATCCACAGGAGCAGGTGCGGCAGGAGATCGCCGCACTGGTCAACCTGATCATCGACGAACAGAAGGTGCTGCTCAATGACAACGAGCGCCGTCAGCTGACGGTGGAGATTTACGACGAAATGTTCGGTTTCGGCCCGCTCGAGCCGCTGCTGAAGGACCCCACGGTGTCAGACATCCTGGTCAACACCGCGCACCAGACCTACGTGGAGCGGCGCGGCAAGCTGGAGCTGACCGACGTGGTGTTCTACGATGACGCCCACCTGATGAAGGTAATCGAGAAGATCGTGTCGCGCGTGGGGCGCCGCATTGATGAGACCAGTCCGATGGTGGACGCGCGCCTGCCCGATGGCTCGCGCGTCAACGCCATCATCCCGCCATCGGCCATCGACGGCCCGCTATTGTCGATCCGGCGCTTTTCCGTGAATCCGCTTCAGGTGGCCGACCTGGTGAACCTGCGCAGCCTGACGCCGCCGATGGCGCAGTTGCTGCAGGCGCTGTCGCACGCCAAGGTCAATGTGCTGGTGTCGGGCGGTACCGGCAGCGGCAAGACCACTCTGCTGAACATCCTGTCCGGTTTCATCCCCGAAGACGAGCGTGTGGTCACCATCGAGGACGCCGCAGAACTGCAGCTGCGCCAGCCCCATGTGCTGCGGCTGGAAACGCGGCCGCCCAATATCGAGGGCAAGGGGGAGATCACGCAGCGCGCGCTCGTGCGCAACGCCCTGCGCATGCGCCCGGACCGCATCATTCTCGGCGAAGTACGCGGAGGGGAGGCCCTGGACATGCTCAACGCCATGAACACCGGCCATGAGGGCTCGCTGACCACCATCCACGCCAACACGCCGCGCGATGCGCTGACGCGCCTGGAAAACATGGTCAGCATGGCCGGCCTGACCATGCCGGCCAAGGCCATGCGCCAGCAGATCGCCTCGGCCATCACGGTCATCGTGCAGGCGGCGCGCATGACCGACGGACGGCGCAAGATCATCAGCATCCAGGAGATCACTGGCATGGAGGGCGACATCATCAACATGCAAGAGGTCTTCACCTTCCAGCGCACCGGCGTGGACAAGGATGGCACGGTTCGCGGCAATTTCCGGGCGACTGGGGTGTATCCCAAGTTTGCCGAGCGGCTGCGCGTGTTCGGCGTTGGGCTGCCGGACGAAACCTATGACCCCGCCAAGCGCTACGAAGTCTGAACCGCCTGCACCGATATAACGACAGACAATCCGGGGAGCTACACATGAGCACAATCTTCTACGCCTTCGGCATCCTGCTGTTCGTAGCCGTGGTGCTCTGCGTCGAGGGCATCTACCTCTGGTGGAACAACGCCCACGGCCCGGCGGCCAAGCGTATCGAGGCGAGGCTGCGGGCGCTTTCGGCGGGAGGGCACGTCAGCGCCGAGCAGTTATCGATCCTGAAGAAACGTCTGCTTGCCGACTCGCCGCGCATGCAGCAGTGGCTGATGAGCGTACCGCGCATCGGCGCACTGGATCGCTGGCTGGCGCAATCCGGCAGCACCTGGTCGGTGGCGCAGTTGCTGGGCTACTGTGCAATGGTAGCGCTGTGCACGGCGGCACTGATCCCGCTGCTGCCGGTGCCGGCGCCGCTGTTGCTGGCCTGTGCGGCGCTGGCTGCTTCGCTGCCTGTGCTATATGTGACGCGCCTGCGCGCCAAGCGGCTCAAATTGATGGAAGCGCAACTCCCCGATGCCGTCGACATGATCAGCCGCGCGCTGCGCGCCGGTCACTCGTTCAGTGGGGCGCTGGGCATGGTCGGACAGGAAATGAAGGCGCCCATCGGGCCGGAGTTTCGCACGACCTTCGAAGAGATCAATTACGGCGTGGCGCTGGATGAAGCCATGACCAACCTGGCCATCCGCGTGCCGGTGGGCGACCTGCGCTACTTCGTGATCGCGGTACTGATCCAGCGCGAAAGCGGCGGCAATCTGGCGGAGATCCTCGACACCATCGGCACCATGGTGCGCGACCGCCTGAAGCTGTTCGACAAGATCCGCGTGCTGTCCGCGGAAGGCAAGATGTCCGCCTGGGTGCTCGGACTGCTGCCCTTCTGCACTGCAGGAATGATCCTGCTGGTCAATCCAGGATTCATGAGGGTGCTGTGGGAAGACCCGATCGGGTTGCAGCTGATCGGTAGCGCGCTTGTATCGATGACCTTCGGCGTGCTTTGGATGCGCAAAATTATCCGGATCCGGGTATGAGTGTGACCGAGGTGCTGTATTAAAACAGGCAGTGCTCTAAGAAGCAGGGCTTGGACAGCCATCCTGACGGGAGTCCATCATGCAAGGCATTATCCAGGGGTTTCAGACCGACCAGTTTTTCGTGCTTGCGCTGATCTTTGTGGCCGCGTTCGGCACGGTGTTCGGTGTGCTTTATGTATTCTCGCCAAACCGCATGCGCGGGCGGGCCGAACAAATCGCCGGCCAGGGCGGCCAGCTTGGGGCGGAGCCGGAGCGCCGACACGCCTGGGTCGAGAAGCTGGTGCAATGGTCGCAGCCTGTCTCGCGCCTGTCGCTGCCCAAGGAAGGCTGGGAGCATTCACAGCTGCGCGTGCGGTTCATGAATGCCGGCTGGCGGAGCGCCAGCGCCGCATCGTTATACTTCGCGGCCAAGACCGTCCTGGCCGTCGCTCTGCCAATGATCGGGCTGCTGGCTGCCAGCGGTCAGCCGGAACTGCAGGACCAGCAAGTCATGCTCTTGTTGCTGGCGGTGCTGGGAGCAATCGGCTATTACCTGCCGAACATCGTGCTGACGCGAAAGGTGGCACAACGCCAACGCACGGTGTTCGAAGAGTTCCCCGATATGATCGACCTGCTGACGGTCTGCGTAGAGGCCGGGCTCGGGCTGGATGCCGCGCTGATGCGCGTGGCCGACGAGCTCGCGCTTCGCTGCCCGGTGCTGGCCGATGAAGTCCAGCTGATGCTGCTGGAGCTGCGCTCGGGCTTCTCGAAGGAAAAGGCCCTGTCGAACCTGTCGTTGCGCACCGGCGTGGAGGACGTGGACAAGTTTGCCTCCATGCTGATCCAGGCCGACCGCTTCGGCACCAGCCTGGGCGACTCGCTGCGCGTACTGTCCGACATGCTGCGCACCAAGCGCCGCATGCGGGCTGAGGAACAGGCCGCCAAGATTGCGCTGAAGCTGCTGTTCCCGCTGATCTTCACCATTTTCCCATCGCTGCTCCTGGTGCTGCTGGGCCCCGCCTTTATCCAGATCTATCGCGTCCTGCTGCCGACCATGACCGGACAGGGCGGGTAAAACACCCGGGAAACCGCGATCGTTTCCCCCGGCTGTCTCCCGGTGCAATGCCGGCAAGACAGTCACTTGCCCGGACCTGGTTCCGGGCCTTTTTGCTTTTTGATTTCCCGCCGCATATCGTGGGACTTGACCAGGCCGGCCGCCTTCTTAAGAATGCAGGCAGTCCCCATGCCGCGGCCGCGGCCCATGCGGCGAGCCCCATTCGCCTCCGGAGTCCCCATGAAGCTACGCATCCTGAGCGACCTCCACATCGAACACAACATGCCGGAAGCAGTACCCGCCTGCGATGCCGACATCGTGGTGCTGGCCGGCGATATCGCCAACGGACGCGACGGCCTCGACTGGGCGGCGCGCACGTTCGGCCAGCCGGTGGTCTACGTGCCGGGCAACCATGAGTACTACGAAAGCAACTTCGAAGCTGTAGACCGGCTGATGGCCGATGCCGCCGCGACGCATCCGGGGATGCATCTGCTCAACAGCGGGGTAGCTGAGTTCGACGGCCCAGATGGGCGCGTGCGCGTTATCGGCACCACTTGGTGGACGGACTACACGCTGTTTGGCACCGAGCGGCGTGAGGATGCAATGCGGGCTTGCGCGGCGGTGATGCTGGATCACCGCCTGATCGAGCTCGGCGACGATGGCCGGCTGCGTCATTTCACGCCGCAGGATGCGCTGGCGCGCCACCAGGCTGCGTCGGATTGGCTGGCGGCGCAACTGGCCCAGCCTTACGATGGCAAGACCGTGGTGGTCACGCACCACGGCCCTGACCTGGGTAGCCTGGATCCACGCTATGCGCACGATCTGGTCTCGGGCGGCTTCCTGTCGCGGCGGCCCGACCTGGTGGCGCAGGCGGATTTGTGGATCCACGGCCACACCCACACCAGCTTCGACTACTGCATCGACGATTCGCGCGTGGTCTGCAACCCGCGCGGCTATGTCAGCCGCCGCACCGGCACGCCGGAGAATCCGCGCTTCGACTGGGGCTGCGTCGTCGACATCTGATGCCCGCGCAGGCCCTGCGCAGGCATTGCGAGACCAAGCAAGAAGCCCCCGCCGGTTTGCGCCGGCAGGGGCTTAATTAGCCCGGGTCCTAGCTGCCGCAGACGGCGCTACTCCCGGCATCCTGCCCCATGATCTCCCGCGGAAGGTAAGTCAGGAATCCGGGCACTGCCAGGCTGGAAAAACCGACCCAGGATGCCGGAGAAACCGGGGAAATGCTCAATCCCGTCACGGTGACAGCAACGCCCGTGCAGGAAGCGCTGTCGCAGCTGGCACTGAGTCCGCCTGCATCGTACCAGTCGACGGAAACATTGGAGGAGTTGAGGCTGGGCAGAATTTGCTGCATTCGGTCGAGGACTGATAGCGATCCTCGGCCGCAGACTACCGCCTGCCTCGCGCCCCAGCGGGTTGCTTCTGCGACAGCATTCCAGGTATATAGCACCCGGCCGAATTCCAGTATGCCAAGCAGTATCGAAAAAAATAGCACTGCCACGATGGCGAACTCAACCGCTGTCGTACCTCTCTGATGCCTATTCATAAGCTTGCCTCATCGTAGCGGAGATATCGCCAAAGGGAATAGAGGTAAGGGAAGCGCTGCCGCCGGTATAGAACCTCGTAAATCCGAGCAGGTCGAGGATAGGGGTGAAGGTATAGCCGGTAACGCGGACGGTTACCGTATTGATTGCGGGGTTGCTCCCTTGGCCCATGTTGAGAGTGCATGCCGGATCTGCCGCATCGCAGATGGCCACCATGCTGGTATTCAGGCCCGGCACCAGGGCCGGCTGGGTGTCGGTCGCAACCGGCGTGCCGTAGACGACCAGCTGCTTCGCCATGGCGTGCGCTGTCACGCTGCCCGCCGCCTGTGTGCTCAGGTAGCGCGCCCCATCACGAACCGACTTCGTCAGCGTGTTGTATGTGTAAATGGCACGGCCAAACTCCGTGAGGCCGAAGCAGATTGCGAGCAGCAAGGCGATAGTGATGGCTAGCTCGACGAGTGCTACACCCTTTTGTCGCTTCTTCATCGATTTCCCCTACTGAACAAGAGCCGGGATCATGGGACCAAAATTGCCGCCGGCGAGACCATTTGTCGTGCAGGGACTACTGATCGTTGCGGCATTGCCCAGATACTCGAACTGAACCGTATCGGTAGGTCCGCCAATCGGTTGCAACATGAGCATGCAAGCAAAATCGACCACTTTTGAGGCGGCCGAGACCACCGGAACGATCACGAGGCGGCGGCTCATACCCAGCTTCGCATGGTCGCCAGTGCCACCTGGTGTCGCCAGATCCTTATAGCCACCCAGCATGTTCAGATCGGTGATCGCGTCGCCAGCTGCGACACTGGTGCCCGTGTCCGCATAGCTCGCGTATGTGAGCCGCTTGCTCTTGAAATTGGTCGCTGCTGGATCGGTACCACCCGACGAACCGGAATACGCCTGCTTGCCGTTTGGCCAGTTCTTGCTCGTATAGGCGTAACCCGTAAAGTCCGGCCGCATGACCGACTTGTCGCCGTTGTTTTTGTAGATGCCGAAGCGGCTGTTCCACTGGTCATCTACGGCCACCTTGGCCCCCGGGGTTCCAACCGTATCGTTGACCTTGGAGTTGCAGTACCCGACAGCCATTTCTTGTTTGGTCTCGTTGGCGTTCGTTGACCCATCGAGGTTGTACCAGCCCATTTCCCCAGGAGAGGCCGTCTTGGTGCCGTCGTATAGCACAGTCACCCAATCGCCAGCCGTAAACCCATAGTCGGGCGCGCTAGCCCCCGTTTTGGGAAGCAGGGCGACCGGAATCGGGCAAGTGCTCTGAGCATGAGTCCGGGTCGCGACACCCACCGCAGTGACAGCGGTGCTGGTCGGACCTCCGACCATCTGAATCAGGTAGGCTGCAATTCCCGAGGTAGCGTGATTGCATTTGGCGTAGCGCGCATTTGCCACCGGCGTAAAGCTCGAACTGTAGGAACCGCTGAGCGTGTCGCTGAACGTTACGTCAGTATCGACGATAGCCGCGGAGCTGTTCTGATACTTGACCTTGTTGGCGTTCCCGGCGGTCAGTCCGGCGCTGGTGGCCCTTGTCAGGGCATCCGCCGTCCCATCAAGTTCCTGCGCTGCCGCCAGCGCGCAGCTATCGACAGCGGACTGCAACTCCGTCTTCGCGACAAACATCGCGCCCAGGTCGATGACCAGTCCGGCCATGCCCAGCAACACGGCCAGGGTCAGGCCCACAATTGGAAGAATGACCCCTCTTTCGCTCTTTTTGTTATACCTGGACATATGCATCGCCCTCGGACAAGAGATATGAGCACCCGGCTTGGGCGGAAAGCGGGAATGCGCTCCCAGGCCCGCGTCATAGCCGGGCGCCATGGCTGCCAGCGACCCAGATAGGCATCCGGCTGACTACGCCGGGGCTTCCCGATACCTAGCTTCGTACAAGCATTCTTGGACATGCCAACGGCAATTGGTATCGGCCCAATGGCGGAATCAGTAGGTAGAGTCCCGGCCGGCTGAGGACTCGCCGGAGAACATGGCGGGATATCGGAACCGCGGCCAGTGGGGTCTCGCTTCCAGTTCGTGGCCTGCTCAAAACGGCATACATCGGTCTAGTGGTGCGATCAAGATCACTTACCAGGCTAGAAATTGCCGCTTGCTACACCTACTCAGATCTAATAGGGAGTGGGAAGTGGGCTCCACTAGCAACGACATGCGTTGCAGATTTGATTCATACCTCGGCCGCTCGCTTGTCACGGACAGGCCGTCCTGCAGCGCCGCAGCTACAGGTGCCACCGGGTCCGCAATGTTCGACTTTTGACCTGAGCGCCGCCGCGCCCGACTGGTACTGCGACCCAATCGGGATAGGGGCGGTCAGGTAATCTGACCGGTCCCCTCCCACACCACCTGGCATGCGGATCCGCACCAGGCGGTTGGAATGGTTGAGGTCGTCGGGCTTGTATGCTGGGCGCACAAAGAAAAACCCCCGCGGGCTCGCACCCGCGGGGGT
Source organism: Cupriavidus sp. UYPR2.512 (assembly GCF_000379565.1). Lineage (NCBI taxonomy): Bacteria > Pseudomonadati > Pseudomonadota > Betaproteobacteria > Burkholderiales > Burkholderiaceae > Cupriavidus > Cupriavidus sp. UYPR2.512. The sequence continues at coordinate 228,223 of NZ_KB903075.1, forward strand.
TTTCCAAGACAGCCCGCCCGTAAGGGCAGTCGGCCGGCGATGATTTACATCATGCCTTCCATGCCGCCCATGCCGCCCATGCCGCCCGGCATTGCCGGAGCCGACTCTTCCTTCGGCGATTCGGCAACTGCGCAGTCCGTGGTCAGCATCAGCGAAGCCACCGAAGCGGCGTTCTGCAGTGCGGTGCGGGTGACCTTGGTCGGATCCAGCACGCCCATTTCCACCAGGTCCCCGTACTCGCCCGAAGCCGCGTTGTAGCCGTAGTTGCCCTTGCCTTCGATGACCTTGGCAACGACGACCGAAGCTTCTTCACCAGCGTTCAGCACGATCTGGCGCAGCGGCTCTTCCATGGCGCGCAGCACGATCTTGATGCCGGCGTTCTGGTCCGGGTTTTCACCGGTCAGTGCCGAAATCGCAGCGCGGGCACGCAGCAGGGCCACACCGCCGCCGGGGACGATGCCTTCTTCCACCGCAGCGCGGGTGGCGTGCAGGGCGTCTTCCACGCGGGCCTTCTTTTCCTTCATTTCGACTTCGGTGGCAGCGCCAACCTTGATCACGGCAACACCGCCGGCCAGCTTGGCCACGCGCTCTTGCAGCTTTTCACGGTCGTAGTCCGAGGTCGCTTCTTCGATCTGGGCGCGGATTTGCTTCACGCGGCCTTCGATCGCACCTGCGTCGCCGGCGCCATCGATGATGATGGTGTTTTCCTTGCCGATTTCGATGCGCTTGGCCTGGCCCAGGTCGTTCAGGGTAGCCTTTTCCAGCGTCAGGCCGATTTCTTCAGCGATGACGGTGCCGCCGGTCAGGATGGCGATGTCTTCCAGCATGGCCTTGCGGCGGTCGCCGAAGCCCGGGGCCTTGACGGCGGCGGTCTTCAGGATGCCACGGATGTTGTTCACCACCAGGGTCGCCAGGGCTTCGCCTTCGACGTCTTCAGCGATGATCAGCAGCGGGCGGCCAGCCTTGGCCACTTGCTCCAGCACCGGCAGCAGATCGCGGATGTTCGAGACCTTCTTGTCGAACAGCAGCACGAACGGGCTGTCCAGCTGGACAACCTGCTTTTCCGGGTTGTTGATGAAGTACGGCGACAGGTAGCCGCGGTCGAACTGCATGCCTTCCACGACTTCCAGCTCGTCGGCCAGCGACTTGCCGTCTTCGACGGTGATCACGCCTTCCTTGCCGACCTTGTCCATGGCTTCGGCAATGCGCTCACCGATCGAGGTGTCGCTGTTGGCCGAGATCGCGCCAACCTGGGCGATTTCCTTGCTGGTGGTGGTCGGCTTGCTGACCTTCTTCAGCTCTTCAACGGCGGCGGCGACAGCCTTGTCGATGCCGCGCTTCAGGTCCATCGGGTTCATGCCGGCGGCGACGAACTTCATGCCTTCGCGCACGATCGACTGGGCCAGCACGGTTGCGGTGGTGGTACCGTCACCGGCGTTGTCGCTGGTCTTGGAAGCCACTTCCTTGACCATCTGGGCGCCCATGTTCTGCAGCTTGTCCTTCAGCTCGATTTCCTTGGCCACGGACACGCCGTCCTTGGTCACGGTCGGGCCGCCGAAGCTGCGCTCCAGCACCACGTTGCGGCCCTTCGGACCCAGGGTAACCTTCACTGCGTTGGCGAGGATGTTCACGCCTTCGACCATCTTGGCACGGGCGGCGTCGCCAAACACTACGTCTTTTGCTGCCATGTTCTGATTCTCCTAAATCTGTACGGTGGTAGTCGTCAACAAGTGATTACTTGTTCACCACGGCCATGATGTCTTCTTCGCGCATGACCAGCAGTTCCTGGCCTTCGACCTTCACGGCCTGGCCGGCATACTTGCCGAACAGCACCCGGTCACCCACCTTGACGTCGAGGACAATGTTGTTGCCCTTGTCATCCTTCTTGCCGGGACCGACGGCGAGCACTTCGCCTTGATCGGGCTTCTCGGCAGCATTGTCGGGAATCACGATACCGGACGCGGTCTTGGTTTCGTTGTCCAGACGCTTCACGATCACGCGGTCGTGCAAAGGACGCAGATTCATACGGACTCCTAGATACAAAAAGTGAGTTTTTAATCACAAATCGGGCCGGCTACCGGAGCGACGGCCGTCAGAAATGTTCAGGTGTCGCAGGAGCTGTTAGCACTCACCCCTGACGAGTGCTAATTATAGGGACGGGGTACGGGCATTTCAAGACAGGGGCTTGATGCGGGTTTTCCCGAGGGCTGCCTTGCAAGGGTGTCGAAAGGGATCGACGGGTAGCCGTTTCATCACCTGCCTTGGATGCGCGGCGGGTAGGCAGGCGGCCGCACCACGCGGCGCGGCGGTGCCCGGCAGGCTCTCCGTCCGACACCGCCTGATGACCAGCTTGGTGTGCGTTTATCTCAATGCAGTCGCGCTAGCGCGCCGACCCCTTCCCGGCCGCGCGGGTACGTGCGGCCTTGCGGGCCGCCTCGGAGCGGCCCGCTGCCCCTTTGGTGCTGGCGGCCTTCTTGGCGGCGGCGGAGCGCTCGGCTGCGGTATGCGTACCTGCCGCGCGCTTGGCCTGGGCAGACAGCGCCTTGGGAGAAGCCCCAGCGGTGCCCTCGCGCTTGAGCGCCTTCAGTGCGGCGCTGGCGCGCTTTGCCGTGCTTTCCGAGCTGGCCCGCCGCGGCGCGGCTTTGCTCTCGCCTGACTTGGCCGCCTTGGCAGCGCCCTTCTTCGGCGGCACATCCACGCCTGCGCGGCGCGCCTCGGACAAGCCGATTGCAATGGCCTGCTTGGCGGAACGCACGCCGTGCTTGCCCTTGCGCACAGCTTCGATCTCGTCGTGAACGAAATTGCCGGCCTGGGTGGTCGGCGCCTTGCCCGCTTTCTTGTCCGCCCTGGCGTGGGCGATAGTCGATGCCCTTGGCATGGTCGTCTCCATGACTGCCGCGGTCATCCGGCCTGGGCCATGGCAGATGCAATGTCCGCGGCGCTGATCAGGACCCGCCATCTGCCGGCGGGCTGACCAGAGTCCCACGCATATGTCGTTCCAGGCTCCCATCCGGGCTGCCATCGCCACTCACAGGGCGATGGTCTTCAGACTGCATGCCATATCTGCTCACCGTACCCCAAATCTACCTGGCCATGCGCGAAGCCAACCTGCATTGGCATGCCACCCCCGGCTCCCGCCATCGTCAGTATCTGGCACCAAGGGTCCCGTCACGCCTGGGGGCCCTTGTAGGAGCAATTCCGGCGTCTCATCGGCGCAACCCCGACAGCGCAAGCTGCGCCTGCTGCCTAGACTGGGCTTGTCGCCGCGCGTCTGCCCGGCAGGCATGTGCGGCATACGTTGCGCCGGACCCTGTTGGACGGCGCTTCCCGACAACAACCCTGGAGGTTTTCCATGGATCCGAAACAGCCCGCTCGCCTTACCCGATTTGCCAGCGTGATTGCAGCAGGCCTGGCAGGCCTCAGCTGCGCTGCGGCCATTGCCCAGACAACCGCCACCCCCGCCACCCCGGCCGAGCCGGCAACCCCTGCCGCACAGGGCATGCCGGCGGCGCCGGCAACACCGGCGATGCCGGCCACCGCAGCCAGCCCCGCAGGCGGTCAGGGCGTGCCGCCCGGCATGACCCAGATCCAGCCGCCGAAGGACCCGCTGGTGGAACGCCGCGAGGCGCGCCAGAAGGCCGCCGCCGAGTACAAGGCCAAGAAAAAGGCGGCCAAGGGTGAGTACAAGGACGAAGTCGGCGCTGCCAAGCAGGAGCGCAAGGTAGAGAACAAGGCAGCGGATGCAGCGGCCAAGCAGGAAATGGCCCCACCAAAGCAATAGCGCCAGCCGTTGCACGAAGGGTGGCCGGGATCAACCGGCCACCTTCTTTTTGCCGGGCATCGCCCCGCCGTTTGCCCTTCGGCGGCATCCGGACCCTGGCGGCTTGCAAGAGGCAGGATCGCGCCTAGACTCGATACGAGCGAGTCGCGCGCCTTTCTGCCCGGCTTGCCATCTGCGCCATGTCCGCTGCCCACCCACGCCACTGGTTCGCAGGCCTTCTACTGTCCGGCCTGGTGGGCGCGCTCAGCCTTTGCAGCACGTTTGCCGTGGCGCAGCAGAAGCCCGCGCCCGCGTCCGCACCCGTTGCGGCCCCCGCGGCGAAAGCCGCAACCGGCAAGGCCGATTCCGCCAGGCCGCGCGGCCTCAACCTCGCCAACAAGCCGCGCACGGGCGACTTCGACGTGATGGTCAACAGTCATGTCATCCGCGTGCTGGTGCCTTACAGCCGCACCCTCTACTTCAGCGACAAGGGCCATGAGCGCGGAATTACCGCCGAACTGGTGCGGGAATTCGAGCGCTACCTGAACAAGACCTACGCCAATCGACTGGGCAAGCGCCCGCTCACCGTCATCATCATCCCCACCACGCGCGACCGCCTGCTGCCCGACCTGGCGGCCGGCCTGGGCGATATCGCCGCCGGCAACCTGACCGAGACCGAGGCACGGCTGAAGCTGGTCGACTTTGCCGCGCCGCGTGACCGCAAGCCAGTGCGCGAGCTGATCGTGACCGGCCCCAAGTCGCCGGCGCTGAAGAGCCTGGACGACCTGGCGGGCAAGACCGTCCATGTGCGCCGCGCGAGCAGCTACTACGAAAGCCTGACTGCACTGAACAACCGCCTGCGCCAGTCCGGCAAGGCACCGATGCAACTGGTGCTGCTGCCCGACGCCCTTGAAGACGAAGACGTGCTCGAGATGGTCAATGCGGGCCTGCTGGCGATCGTCGTGGTCGACGACTGGAAGGCCGCAATGTGGGCGCAGATCCTGCCTGACATCAAGGTGCGCCAGGACCTGGCAGTGCGCGAAGGCGGCTATGTCGGCTGGGCCTTCCGCAAGAACAGCCCGCAGTTGCGGCAGGCAATCGACGATTTCTATATCAACCACGTCAAGAAGCAGGGCGTGGCGGAATACCTGCTCAAGCAATCCATGCGCCGGATCAAGCAGATCAAGAACAACACTGAAGATGCCGAATACAAGCGCTTCCAGCAGACCGTTGTCTTCTTCGAGAAGTACGGCAAGGACTATCACTTCGACCCGCTGATGCTCGCCGCGCAGGGCTTCCAGGAATCACAGCTCAACCAGCAGGCGCGCAGTCGCGTGGGTGCCGTCGGCATCATGCAGATCATGCCCGCCACTGGCAAGGAACTGAATGTGGGCAATATCAAGATGGTCGAGTCCAACATCCACGCCGGCGCCAAGTACATGGACCGGCTGATGACCAAGTACTTCCCCGACGCGCACTTCTCGGACTCGAACCGGCCGCTGTTCGCCTTCGCCAGCTACAACGCCGGGCCGGGCAATATCGCCAAGATGCGCAAGGAGGCTGCGGCGCGCGGGCTGGACCCCGACAAGTGGTTCAACAATGTCGAGATCGTGGTGGCGGAGAAGATCGGCATCGAAACCACCACCTATGTGCGCAACATCTTCAAGTACTACGCGGCCTACCGGCTCATCGAGGACAAGGAAGCCGCGCGTGAGCGGGCACTGAAGGAAGTCCGGAAGTAGCCTGCCGCCGGCGCCCGCGCTGGCGGGACCGCGGTGGAACCGGGCCGCGCCAACCTGCGCCCGGCCACGCAGCAAGGATCAGTCGGCCAGGCCGCTGCTGTCGATATAGCCCAGCGCATCGCGCACCGCGCGCCGGGCCTTGAGCACATAGCAGACCTGGCGCTCGCGGATGGACAGTGCCACCACTTCAGCCTGCATCAGTTCCTGGAACATGTGTGCGGCACGCGGCAGGCTCAGCCCGACCAGTTGCGCCAGGGCGGCGGCGGGCAGCCCGTCCTCGCCGGCTTCCAGCAGCGCGCGGCAAACCGTGGCCCGCGCAGGTTCGGTCATCAGGGCAAGCGTCAGCGCGCTCTCTTGGGTCTCCATGGCCACACCTCGATCCTCTGGCGTTGTGCTCGGCCGCCCACCACGAGCGGCTGCCGGCCCTCTCCCGGTGCCGTTTCCCAACGTTCTACGCGGCTCGCAGGGCAAAGGCAATAGGGCCGCCCACGGGCTGCGCGATTACAACACCAGCGCTCACGCCCGCGGGCTCGCCGGCGACCCGACGATCGGACGGGCGGCGTCTACATGACCTCGATCACGCCGTTCATGGTCTCATGCCCCGACCCGCAGAAGATGTCGCACAGGAAGCCATAGTTGCCGCTGCCGCGCGCCGTTGCCGGCAAACGCACGGTCGCGCCTGGCGGCACGTCGGCACGCACGCCGAAATCCGGCACGCTGAAGCCCATGATCACATCCTGTGCCGTCAGTTCGAATACGACCGACTCGCCGGGACGCAGCGGGATGTGATTCGGGGTAAAGACGAACTTGCGCGCGTGGACGCGAATGACGCGCGGCGCAGCCGCATCGCCCCGGCCGGTGCCGGCCAGCACGGCCGCCCCGAGGCCGAGCATCCAGGCCAGCACCGTGCGCCGCCCGACCATCGATGACATTCTCATGGCCGGCTCCGGTCAGGTCGCGATCGGCTGCTCGGCCAGCGCGAACGCGCCGGACGCCGGTTTCGCTTCGATCTCGCGCCAGCCCAATCCGCGATAGGGCTGCGCGGCATCCCATGGCACCGGCAGGCGCTGCGGCTGCGAGCCCGGCGGCGGCAGGGGAAACATCAGCGAGCGTGCGGCGTGATGCGCAATGTGGCCGGTCATATGGTGATGCTCCTGATGGATGTGGCCGTAGAACACGGTCACGTTCGGATAGGGCATCAGCGTGTCGAGCACCTGCGCACCGTCGCGCGTGGCCCAGTCCCATTGCGGATACAGGTCGAACAGCGGGCGGTGCGTGAACACCACGATGCGCGCGCTCTTTGGTTGCCGCGCCAGGTCCGCCGCCAGCCACGCACGCTGCGCATCCCCGACCCGCCCCGCCGGATCGGACACGTTGTCGAGCACGACGAAATGCACGCCTTTGTGATCGAAGGTGTAGTGCGTCGGCCCGAACAGCTCCTGGTAGGCCGCGCCCGCATCGAGGCTGGCGTCGTGCTCGCCCGGCATCAGGTGGATCGTGCTGACGCCCAGGCCGGCAATGACGGACTGGAACTCACTCAGGCGCCGCCGCCGCTCCTGCGGATCGTCGGTGGTGTGCGTGAGATCGCCGGTGAACATGATGAAGTCGGGCGGCTGCCGCAGCGCATTGACGGCGGCGATGGCCTTGGGCAGCGTGCCGCGCGCATCCGGATTGGCCGGCCCCTGGAAGCCCCAGTGTGCGTCCGACAGCTGCACAAAATAGAAATCCTCATCGCGCCCGAAGGTCCAGCCGGGCAGCCCGGACGCAAACACCGCGCCGCCGGCGGCGCCTGCCAGCCTCAGGAAATCGCGTCGCTTCAGTGTGTTCATGGTGCCTCCGTCGCATGGTTGCAGGGATGTGCCTGTCATACCGGCTTGCGCGAAGCTTTATTCCCGGCGCTGCGCAACCGCAGGAAATCCGGGCGCGGCGGGAATAAACTGCGTGGAACGCCGGTATACACAGGACGTGCGCCACCGGCGCCGGCGCACAAACCGACCAAGGCACGCATGGATCACGCATCCGACGAACGCCGCCGCTTCGATGAGCTGGTGCTTCCGCACCTGGATGCCGCCTACAACCTCGCGCGCTGGTTGTCGGGCAGCGCCAGCGAGGCCGACGACGTGGTCCAGGAAGCCTTCCTGCGCGCTTACCGGCTCTTTGGCAGTTTCCGCGGCGAGCAGCCGCGGCCGTGGCTGCTCGCCATCGTGCGCAATACGTGGTTCACCACCTGCCAGAAGCGCAAGTCGGCCGGCGAGGTGTGCGGCTATGACGACCTGCGCGAGAACCAGCCCCTGCCGGCCTGGCACGATGGCCGGGACGACCCTGAGCAGTGGCTGCTGCGGCAGGAAGACGTGCGGCTGGTGCACCGGGCGCTGGAGCAGTTGCCGGTGGCGTTTCGCGAAGTGCTGGTGCTGCGCGAACTGGAGGAGTTGCCCTACCGCGACATCGCGCGCGTCGCGGATATCGCTATCGGCACGGTCATGTCGCGGCTCGCGCGCGGGCGGCGCATGCTGGCGGCGGCCGTGACGGCGCTGCAACAGCAGAGCACGGCTCAAGGGCCGGCACACGCACGCCCGCCATCCGGTGGGCTGGCGCCGGCACCGCACCCCGCCGGGGAGACAGGTCATGGACTGCAATGACGTTTGCGAACTGCTGCCCGCCTGCGCCGACGACGAACTCGGCGCGGCGGAAAGCCTGCGCCTGGAGCAGCACCTGGCGCAATGTACCGCGTGCACGGCCGAACTGGGACGCCTGCGCGCACTGCGCACGGCTGTACGGGAAGGCGCGACTTACCATCGCGCAAGTCCCGCCCTGCGCGCCCGGATCGCTGCTGCGCTGCCCGCGGCCTGCGTGCCGGCAGGCGGTGAGGCATCGCGCCCGCGCTGGCTCGAGTGGTTTGCCTGGCGCCCGGCCGTCAACGCCGGGCTGGCGGCGCTGACCGTCGCCTCGATGGCGTTCGGACTGACATTGTTCCTGCTGCGGGATGCCCCGCAAGACGCCATGGCGCGTGAAGTTGTCAGCGGCCATGTACGCGCGCTGATCGCGGACCACGCCGTCGACGTGGCATCCACTGATCGCCACACGGTCAAGCCGTGGTTCAACGGGCGGCTGGATTTCGCGCCGCCGGTCCCTGACATGGCGGCAGAGGGCTTCGCGCTCGTTGGCGGACGGCTCGACTACCTCCACGGGCAGCGCGTGGCGGTGCTGGTCTATCAACGCAACCAGCATCCGATCGATGTCTTCGTGCTGCGCGGCGCGGGCGCGCGCAAGGTGGCGCCTGACTTCGACAGCACCCTGACCCGGCAGGGCTACCAGATCACGCACTGGCAGGCAGGCGGCATGGACTTCTGGGCCGTGACCGATGCCTCGGCCGCCGACCTGCAACGCTTCAGCAAGGCATGGCGCATGGCCAGCGGCGGCACGCCATAGCGCTCGCGCCGCCGCCGGTCATCCTGCCAGGCCCGTCTACGCCATCACAAACGGCAGCTGCCGCTGGCGCTTGCCGGTCAGCGTGAACAGCGCATTGGCCACCGCCGGCGCGATCGGCGGCACGCCCGGCTCGCCCAGGCCGGTGGGGTTCTCCTGCGAGGGCACGAAGAACACGTCCACCACCGGTGCATCGGTGATGCGCGGCGGCGGATAGTCCGGGAAGTTGCTGTTCTTCACGGCACCGTTCTCGATCTCGATGGCAAACCCCGGCCTGGTCATGGCCAGCCCGAACACGCAGGCACCCTGGATCTGGGCCTCGGCGGACATCGGGTTGACCACGCGGTTGGCATGCACGCCGGCGGTGACGCGATGCACGCGCGGCTCGCCCTTCACCACCGAGACGTCGACCACATAGGCCACCACGGTGTTGAACGACTCGTGCACGGCCACGCCCCAGGCATGGCCCTTGGGCAGCTTGCGCTTGCCATAGCCGGACTTCTCGACCGCAAGCTGCAGCGCGGCGCGGTGGCGCGCGTGCTTCTTCTCGTCGAGCCGCGCCAGGCGGAACGCCACCGGGTCCTGTTTGGCGGCGGCGGCCATCTCGTCGGCGAGGGTTTCCTTGACGAAGGCGGTGTGCGTATTGCCCACCGAGCGCCACCACAGCACCGGCACGTCCACCTGCGGATGGTGCACCGACATCTGCAGCGGCAGGTCATAGTCGTTCTCGACAATGCCCTCGGTCATGGTGGCGTCGACACCGTTCTTGACCATGAAGGACTCGAACGGCGTGCCCTTCAGGATCGACTGGCCGACGATGGTGTGCTGCCAGCCCACCACCTTGCCCTGCGCATCCAGGCCGATGCGGGCGCGGTGCAGGTGCAGCGGGCGGTAGTAGCCGCCACGGATATCATCCTCGCGGCTCCAGACCACCTTGAGCGGCTCAGTGTGGCCGGCGGCCACCCAGGCCTTGAGTACATTGGCCGCCTCAACGATGTAGTCCGAGGTCGGCACCGCGCGCCGGCCGAAGCCGCCGCCGGCCATCATGGTGTTGAGCACCACCTTGTCCGGCGCCAGCCCCAGCGTGCGCGCCACCGCGGTCTGGTCGACGGTCTGGAACTGCGAGCCCACCCAGACCTTGACCGACTGCACCTTGCCGCCGGCCACTTCCGGCTGCAGCGTGCAGTTCAGCGGCTCCATCGGCGCGTGCGCCAGGTACGGGAAGCGGAAGTCAGCCTCGATCTTGCGCGCGGCACCGTTGATGGCCGAGCCGATATCCCCGCTCGCCGCGCGCGCCACCGTGCCGGGCTGGCCGGCCAGCTTTGCGTATTCGTCGAAGAGCGCCTGCGACGACACCTTCGAGCCCGCGTCTTCCCACTGGATGTCGAGCGCATCGCGGCCCGTCTTGGCCGGCCAGTAGCCGCTGGCAATCACGGCCACGCCGCTGCCGCCGCGGTCGACCGGCACTTGCAGCACGCCGCGCACGCCCTGCACCGCGCGGGCCTTGTCGGCGCTGAAGCTCTTGACCTTGCCGCCAAAGCGCGGCGGGCGCGCCACCACGGCCACCACCATGCCCTTCAGGTGCGTGTCGATGCCGAACGGCGTGGTCGCTTCCATCTTGCCGCGTGCATCCAGCCGCGGCGTGGGCTTGCCGATGATGCGGAACTGCGACGGGTCTTTCAGAGTGACCCGCTGCGGCACGGGCAGCTCCATCGCCGCGGGCGCCAGTTCGCCGAAGGTGGCACGCTGGCTGCCGGACGTGATGACGCCCTGCTCCACCTTGCAGCTGGCCGGATCGACCTTCCACTGCTGCGCGGCCGCCGCCACCAGCATGGCGCGGGCGCGCGCGCCCAATTCGCGGTACTGCTGGAACGAATGGTTCAACGCGGTGGAGCCGCCGGTCATCTGCATGCCGAAGCCCGGGTCCTTGTACGGGTCGCCGGCCGGCGCCAGCGTGGCGCGCACGTTGCGCCAGTCGGCGTCCAGCTCTTCGGCCAGCGCCATCGGCAATGCGGTGTGCACGCCCTGGCCGAACTCGAGCCGGTTCACGGCCACGGTCACGGTGTTGTCCGGCGCGATGATCAGGAATGCCTGCGGCGCCGGCGGCGGCGCCTTGGGGCTGGCGCCCTCCTGTGCCTGCGCCAGCGGGGCCACGCCCAGCGCCAGGCCGCCGCCGGCCAGGCCGGTCAGCTTCAGGAAACTGCGGCGGTCCAGCGTGGCCACGCCGGTGTTCGGGCGCGCTTCGCCGCTATTGCCGGCCTGGCCGCCTGCCAGGGCTTCGATGCCTCGGATACGCATATTGGTTTCCTCCCGCTCAGGCCAGCGCACGGGCGGCGTCTTTGATCGCCGCGCGGATGCGCTGGTACGTGCCGCAGCGGCACAGGTTGCCGGCCATGGCCTGGTCGATGTCGGCGTCGGTGGGCCGCGGCTTGGTACGCAGCAGGCCGATGGCGCTCATCACCTGGCCGTTCTGGCAGTAGCCGCATTGCGCCACATCATGCTTGAGCCACGCGTCCATCACGGCGCGCCCGACGCGGTCACTGCCGATGCCTTCGATGGTGGTGATGCGCGCGCCGGCAGCGGCGGATACCGGCGTCACGCAGCTGCGCGTGGCCTGGCCGTTGACGTGCACGGTGCAGGCACCGCATGCGGCCATGCCGCAGCCGAACTTGGTGCCGGTCATTTCAAGGTTGTCACGCAGCGCCCACAGCAGCGGCGTGGACGGGTCCACGTCGACTTCACGGGTCTTGCCGTTGACGTTGATATTGAGGGTGGTCATGGGGGACACTCCTTGGGTACGTTGCCCGCTGGTTCTTTCCAGTGCCCCGCCTGGCGTGAATCATACGGCGCAGGGCACTGCCCATGCGCCGCAGCCTGGCGCAAAGGACAAGTGAGGATAGTGCAATTTCGGTCACCTTGCCGAACACCATGCGCACTACCCTACCCCCGGAGCCGTTTTGCACGAACTTTGGGCATGTGGCGGCTGTCCCTCATGAATCCCTTCGCTTTCCGATTTCTGTCGCCGCAACAGTGCCATCGACTATTCCAGAACCCACCTGTCCCGACGCCTCCGCGGCACCGGTCCCGCACGCCACCGCTACCACGCGCGTGCCCGCGGCCGAGTCCCCGTCGGTGGCGCGGCTCGACAGCATCCAGGCGTTGCGCGGACTGGCCGCCGCGTTCGTGGTGGTCTACCACTCCGGCCTGGCGCTGGGCGGCGCCGATGCGCCGGCGCTTGGCTGGCTGACCGACAACGTGATCAAGCGCGGCCATGTCGGCGTGGACGTGTTCTTTGTCATCAGCGGCTTCATCATCGCCTGGGTCGCGGTGCTGGCGCGGCCCCAGCCCGAACGCCCGCTCAGCTTCATGATCCGGCGCTGCTGCCGGCTGGCGCCGCCGTACTGGACCATGTCGGCCATCCATGCGCTGCTGCTCAATCCGGTCACGCCGGCGGTGTTCGCGGCGTCGCTGGCATTCCTGCCGACCGCCACCGACCACGCGCCGTACTATGGTTATCCGGCGCTGTACGTGGGCTGGTCGCTCAACTATGAGCTGGCGTTCTACGCCGCCTTCGCGCTGGGCCTGCTGCTGGCCAGGCGGCGCGCGCTGCTGGTAGTGCTGGGGGTCTTTGCGTTGACCACGCTGGTGCTGCCGTGGTGGCGCTTCGGCGCGCTGGTGGCCGATCCCGCGCAGGGCTACCCGTTCGCCACGCCGTGGCTGGCCATGGCCAGCAATCCGCTGGTGCTGGAATTCCTGCTGGGCTGCGGGTTGGCGTGGGCCTACGCGCGCTGGCGCCACCTGCTGACGCCGGCCATCGCGGTGGGCATGCTGGCAACCGGTTGCGCCGCGTTCGCGCTGTCGCTGCCGCTGGTCGGGCCCGACTTCAGCCTGGCCGGGCGCGGGCTGCCCGCGGCGCTGCTGCTGGCCGGCGCCGTGGCGGCCGAGCACGCCGGCGTGCTGCGCGTGCCGCGCGCGCTGGTATGGCTTGGCGAGCTGTCGTATGCGCTGTACCTGACGCACCCCACGGTGATCGAGGGCGTCAAGCGCCTGATGCCCGAACTGGCGCCCGACCAGACTGCGCTGCAGCTGCTGCGCTTTGCCATCGATGCCGGCCTGGCGCTGGCGCTGGCCCTGCTGCTGCACCGCTGGGTGGAGCTGCCCGGCATCGCCGCCGGCCGGCGGCTGGCGCGGCGCTGACGCGCGCGCTCAGCGCTGCGGCATGCCGGCCAGGAAGAGATAAAGCGCGGTCAGGTCGGTATCGTTCATGCGTCCGAACGAATCGAACGGCATCACGCGGCTCACTTCGGTGCCATCGGGCCGCTTGCCGCTGCGCATCATCGCGATAAAAGCCGAGGCCTGGCCGTAGCGCGACATGGCGCCGCCCGGCACGGGGCGCAGGTCCGCCGCGGGCGGCCAGTCGGGGGGCCCGCCCGGTATCTTGCCGCCGCGGAAGTCCGGCCGGTGACACCCCAGGCAGGCATTGGCAACGTAGCCGCCATACCTGGCCGTGGGCGCCGGCTCCATTGCAGGCTGCACCGGCAGGCCGTGGTCGATCTTGGCGGCCGCGTCCTGCACGATGCCCACGCCGTACAGCGCCCGTACTTGCCATGGCATGCGGATCTCCGCGGGCGCCCCCATCGCCGGCGGCAGGCTGCGCAGGTATCCCACCAGCGCGCCCAGGTCCTCGTCGCTCAGGCGGTTGTAGTCCTCGCTGGGCATGATCAGCAGCGGCCGGTGCGAGGGCGCCACGCCATGGCGGATGCTCCGTACCCAGTCAACCGGCTGGTACGCGGCAATGGCCGGATTGGCGCGCGTCAGGTCCGGCGCGCGCACGCGCAGGCCGCCGGGATCGTCGATCACCTGCTTGCCACCGGCGCCGGCACCGTGGCACTCCATGCAGCCGCGCGATTCAAACAGGTACTTGCCGTGGGCAATGCCAGCGGCGTCTTCACGGATTGCGATGGGTGAAACCTTGACCGCGACAATGCGCACCGCCTTGCGCTCGCCGACCCATACCGCGGCATAGGCCGCCACGGCCACGGCGACAGCCGTGCCGGCCAGCCCCCATGCCGCCACCCGCAGAAATCGCGCCATTTGCTCTCCCCTGTCCGCCGCACTGGATGCAGCAGCTTGCCGCCAATGGGCCGGGGGCTGTCGGTGGGGAAGGCCACATAGCGGCGGAGCGCGCCCTCGGTCAGGCCAGCCCGGCCGGGGCCCGGTCGATGAAGCCGGTCATGCGCGCGAGCCGGCCATCGGCGGAAATCGTGGCGAAGTCGGTGCCGACCACCAGCGCCGGCTCTCCCGCCGGGCCCAGTTCCCAGGTGAAGCGCAGGTAATCGCCGTGCGCATCGACCGGGCTCACGCGGGTAAAGCGGAACCCGGGGAATTTCCCCTGCACTGCGGCAATCATCGCGTCAATGCCTGCATGACCGTCACCGCGCATCAGCGGATCGACATAGCTTGCCGATTCCGCCCACGCCAGCGCGATCAGCTCGCGCCGGCGCGCGGCGTCGGTCTCGTTCCAGGCGGCGAGATAGCGGTCGGCAAGGGCGGCGGGATCGGCGGCGACTTGGGCTTGGATGGCGGCAGACATGGCGTACTCCTGGTCTTGGTTGGGAATCCGTAAAGGGCCTGGGGTCAGGCCATGGCTGCATGATGGGCGCGGCGCGGCCGCGGCGCGATTACCGGGGAGGTTATCGGCGGGGTTGGCGAAGTGCTCGGGAATGGTGACGGCAAATGCCGCCTTAAGCTGGAGGCACCGCTTGCCGACCGCCCGAATGCGGAGGTCCGTTCAGATCGACGCGGCGGAGTTGGAAGCCGGTCTTTCGGAATAACAGCAGCGAGGCGTCGTTCCCAGGGGAAATCCTGGCCCGACAATTGGAAAAGCCATCAAGCGCCAGCGCCTGGATGGACCGGCGCAGAAGGTACGAACCCAAACCCTGATGCTGCGTGCCGGGAGCCACAGCTATCAACGCGATAACCGGAGCCTTGTAAAGGGCAAAGTCCGTGGCGAGGATCGTCCCGGCCAATTGACCTGACGGCGTTTCCGCAGCGAATGATGCCGTCGACAGCAAGGGGCCGTATTGATTTCTTAAGATAGCCCGGAGTTTGCGTCCCCATGTCTCCAATGGCGCGCTATCGACGGTGCCTGCAAAGGCGGAGTAAACCAGCGGGACAAGGCGCTCAAGGTCACCATCCTTGAGATTCCGAACCGCATGACTGCAAGAACCGGGGGCCAACCCGGAGCAAGCGCGCTCCCAAAGCAGATCGATATCCTCGCCAAGTACTGGCTCATTTGCACTTGAAGACATGATATTTGCACCGAAGAAGGGAAAGCCTAAGTTGGGATTCCAGGAAGTTTTGCCACGACTGTAAAGAAATGCCACCACCGTGATGGATCGCGATGGCCGGGGCCGTAGAATTCATCCCACTGTTCAATCCTCCATTCTGCAAAAAGCTCCTGAAGCGCTTCGGACCGGAACACCGAGCATTGGTCATCCTTGGCAAACTGATCTTTCTCCCCGAAGAAATGTCCGGCAAAAACCCCGTCAGGATACAGAGCCGCCGCGATACGCCTCCATAGATCAGCGAAGCTGGCTGGGTGAACATACTGCAACGCATAGCCAGCGTGAATCAACGAAACTCTTGGCAGCGGGATCTCCTGAAAATCTGCGCACACGGCTGATAGCCTCCCTCCACCCGCACGAGCTCTGAGGTGAGCCACAACGGTGGGGTCCTTGTCGATGGCAAGGACACGCCAACCCCGCCCAATCAGATAGAGCGGAACTACGTCACTTCCGCATCCCAGATCTATCGCGAAGTTCGAACTCCCAGGGCGCCCCGCAACATCGACAGCCGTGACAACATATTCCCGAACTCCTGCAGGATCTTCCATTGGCGTTCAGTTGAACTCACTCTCTAAGGATTCAAAAAAAGACGAGAATTCTTTACGAGTCAACAAAAACATCGGGTACATAGTCATCACCAGTGCACAAAATGTGAACAATACTCTGGTGTCCCCGGCCAGTATATCCAGGACCACACCACCAACCAACGAAGCCAAAGGTATCAGTCCGCCCGATAGCAATCCATAGCATGCGTAGACGCGCCCGAATGCGCCTCGCGGAATCACTCTCTGCAGGGTCGTTTCAAAAAATATGCTCCAGTATCCATTTGCGACCCCGGCGGCAAACAGAAGAAGAGAGGCGAGCGTGAAATTTCCGGTTCGGCTGAACAACAGAAAACAGCCACACATGAAGGCAATGATGGAAACTACAACCCGTGTTTGATTCAGGCGCGGCACAGGAACCTTCGCCGCCATGAGATACCCAATCAACACTCCCATCGAGAGTGCGGCCATGAGAAAACCGTACATCGGCACACTCGCACGTAACACTCCAGAAGCATGGAAAGGCATCAAGACAAGGATTGGCGTGGCGAAGAAGTTGATCACCAACGCCATGCTCAGGAACTGTCGGCCACCTTGGATGCTGGCAAGGGTTCCAACTCCCTGAAGGAACTCTGTCACCAGACTAGCGATGCCAACCGTTGATCGATTCGATCGACGTTGTGGCGCGAACAGTTCGTTCGGCCTGGCGCATGACACGCAACGCACAGCCAGAAAATAGGACAGGGAATTTGCAAGAAATAATGCACCGGGACCAACCAACCCATAAACCCACCCTCCGAGCATGTTGCCAAGCAGGTCGCCAGAACGCGCCCCAATCTTGTAGAGGGCATTCGCCGGCACCAACGCTGCCCTCGGAACGAGGTCCGGCAACATCGCGCCGAAAGCAGGTCGAAAGAATGCCGACGAAACTGCAATCGTTAGGCTGCAAAGCACCGCTAGAATCGGGAGCCACGACCCCAAGCTTCGCGGCGCCCAATGGAATGCAAAGGCCAAAGCGAGAGTCACGCAAGCGTTCACTGTGTCACAGAACATTACGACCGATTTTCTGTTTATACGATCTGCAACGACACCAGACAGAGGCAAACAAAGCAACGCAGCGACGCCACAGCAAAACAACGCAATGCCAACAAAGGATCCTGATTGGGTCGCCTCTTTGAGGAAGAATGAAATTGCAACCGTATGTGCGGAGCTCCCGACCAAGCTGACAAACTGACCCGACCAAACCAGTCGGAAGTTGTTGTATGCCAACGGAAATTTGGTCTCAGTGAAGCGTTCCCCTTGACTGACTTCCGACATCACTCATCCCCATTCACAGGCATTGCCTGGATGTGAACAACCCGGCGTCGCTTCTGCTCGGTCGGAATAAGAGATCGCTGTTCCTAAACCTGCCCGCAAGGTAGGCTTGATCGATCTGCCAACGATCAATCCCAATCCGGCTGAGAAGATCGTACATTTCCGGAAGCTCTTTTGCCGATACCTCGTTTGTTATTGTCGTGTTTACCGTGACATGCAGGCCATATTGCACCGCCAGTGCGATACGGTCGATGATCTGCGCGGCCTTAACACCTGCACCCGCATCATTCTTGCGTACCAACGCATTACCAGCCAGACCATCCAGACTAATGGCCACCCCTATCTCAACAGGAGCACTTTCAAAGATGGATCGCCGCCATCCCCTCACGGATCGGATAGCGCGCTGCCTGGCAAGCCACTCCAGCTTCCTTCTCGTGAGGAGCAGCCCGTTTGTGATGAAATACACGTTGTCGCAAATATCGAGAGATTTTAAAAAAATCGCCTTCCAATCTGGCCGAGTCAATATTTCACCACCCGTTAGCGTAATCTTCCTCACTCCGATCCTCTCCGCCTCGTCAAGAGTTCTGTCGATTTGCTCTCTGGGGTGATGCGGCTCGGCACTTGAAGACTCCGGATAACAGTGTTCGCACCGAAGGTTGCAGTGGTTGGTAGTCTCCAGGTGGAGACGGTATGGCTTCTTGTAGCAATCCAGTCGCTTATCAACTCGATTGCGAGAGTCTGGCCAGCTGGTAGACGGGGCTGGCGACTGAAATTCTGCCTCGTAGATTTGCAGCGTTCTTTGATACGCTTCGGCGTGAGCTTGGAGCGCTTGCTGCGATGTTCCTGGTATGCCGTTGGTATGCTCAATGAAGAAGCCAAAGGCGTTGTCGCAGTAGTCTCGATACAGGCTGGTACTCAAAATCAGCGCATGCCAGTACTCGTCCACGAGCGCGGATGGCACAAGTGGTTCTTGAGTCTTTGCGCTGATCCAAAGGAAACGGCGTGCCTCTCGCTCGAGTTCGTCTGCCATGGAACCGAATGGACTCTTGAGGCGAAATCGCTCAGTGACCACCGAAAGATCGAAGTCACGCCAAGTCGTTGACGTCGTCAGATTTGATCTCAGAGACATAGGATTCTCCCCGCGGAAGTTCTGACCGAAGAAGCACGCCTAATAACTAGAACCTAGTTATTTGCCGATCACGTATTGCTATTGCAGGAGTCCACGAGGTGACCTGCATAGGTGGAGTGATAGCCAAAGTGCTTGCCGTGCCCAGTGCAGCGCTTGATGGCTTTCGAGAGAAAAATATAAACCTTTGACATTTCAATACTCCTTTTAAAAATGCCAACGTTTGCGTTGGCGTTACGGAGCGTCTTAGGAGCGACGCCCCATTTCCTCCACGTGCACGCGAAGCTACAAATACTGATGCCACAAAGATTTTCCGGCAGCTGGATCGACCTTTATGCCGACTCAATCAGTCACTAGAAGATCGCCGTCGTCCAAGTAGATCTGCTTTCAGAGTGGTTCGTCATTCCGCGTTAGTAAGTAGGATCTTTCCCATCATCCCTGCGGAAAACTCCGAAGATTACGACGAACATTCGGGCGCCCCGCGGTGGTTCCGCCTTTGAAACCGTGTTGCCGCTAATGAATAGCTATGGGAAGGGACTAAGGCGTTGGCGCCAATGGCGCGCCCCTGGCGCTGATCGCCCCCGATGAGCGGCCTAATTCCCTACAAGGAAACTGATATTGTGAAGCGCGCTGGCCTGGCAGGATCGCGGAGAGTTCTCATGCCGCCCCTACCAAAAAATCGCCCCCAGCACCAGTGGCAAGAAAGCCCCCAACCTGCCCCCTGTCCTGCCGATGGCCGCGTCCTAATCCTCGCTACATTGCCCCTACGCTGGGCGGCAGTCCGTCCCCGCATCCGGGGGGCCGTGCCGCCCGGGTGCGCCGGGCAAGCCGCCTCCTTCCCACCCAGACGCACCGCCTTTTTGCATCGTTCTCGTCCATGACGCTCGACACGGCCCCGCCGAGCCACCAGGCCGCTCCAGGCCCTTCCGCCCCGCAGCGCCGCTGGCTGCCCTTGCTGCTGGCCGGCGCCGGCTATTTCGTGCTGGCGGCGGCTGCGCTGTGGCTGGCGCGGCTGCCCGGTACCGTGGCGGCGGTGTGGCTGCCCAACGCCTTCGGCCTGGGCCTGCTGCTGCACCGGCCGCGCGCGGAGGGGCCGTGGCTGCTGGCGGGCATGGTGGGCGCCAGCGTGCTGGCCAACCACGCGGCCGGCGACAGCGTCGCCACCGCGCTGATGCTGACCGGCGCCAATCTGGCCGAGATGCTGTTCGCGCTCGGGCTGCTGCGCCTGCTGGACCGGCATGCCGTGCTGGGGCGCCGCGGTCCGCTGGCTGCCTTCGCGGTGATGCTGGCGGTGGGCGGCATCCTGGCGCCGGCACTGGGGGCCACCGCCGGCGCCATGGCCATCGCCACCACCCATGGCACCAGCTTCGCCTCGGTCTGGTGGACCTGGTGGCAGGCCGACGCGCTCGGCATGGCGCTGTTGCTGCCGATGATGTTGTCGATGACGGCGATGCGCGTGCGCGCCGCCGTCGCGCGGCGGCTGCTGGCGCCGCAGGCGGGCGCGCTGGCGCTGTGCCTGGCCATCGGCGCCTTCGCGCAGTGGCAGGGCCAGGACCCGTTTGCCGCGATGTCGCTGCCGCTGGTGCTGGTGGCGCTGGCCGGCAATCCGTTTGCCACCGCGCTGCTGACGCTGGTTGCCACGCTCTGCCTGCAGGCGCTGATGCTGCTCGCGCACCGCCATGAAGCGGTGCCGCTGTCGGCGGCGGTGATCATGGTGTTCCCGGCCTGCATCGCCTACCTGACCGAGCAGAACCGGCACGGCCGCGCCAGCCTGCGCAGCAGCGACAAGCGCTTTCGCCAGGCCATGGAGCATTCGGCCATCGGCATGGCGCTGGTCGACATGGACGGCCGCTGGCAGACGGTCAACCGCGCCATGACCGAGTTGCTGGGCTACAGCGCGGCCGAGCTGCGCGCGCTGAGCTATCAGCAGCTGACCCACCCCGACGACCTGACCGGCGACCTGCGCCAGGTCGACAACCTGCTGTCCGGGAAGATCGAGTCCTACCGCCTGGAAAAGCGCTACCGCCACAAGGACGGCCACTACCGCTGGGTCCTGCTGGCGGTATCGCTGGTGCGCGACGAACAGACCGGCGAGCCGCAGCACTTCATCACCCAGGTGGAAGACGTCCACGCGCGCAAGCTGGCGCAGCAAGAGCTGGAACGGCTATCGCGCCGCATCCAGCTGGCGGCTGAGGCCGGCGGCGTGGGCATCTGGGAGTGGGACTTCACCAGCGCCGGCATCACCTGGGATGCGCGCATGCACGCGCTGCACGGCACCGACCCCGCGGGCGGCACGCCAGTGGTGGAGCAATGGATCGCGATGCTGCATCCGGACGACGTCAGCCGCGTCAGCGGCGAGATGCGCCAGGCCATCCGCGGCGAGGCGCCGTTCGATACCGAATACCGCATCGCGCGTCCCGGCGGCAACGTGCGCCACGTGCGCGCGATGGCCATGGTCACGCGCACCGACGATGGCACCGCGCAGGCCCTGGTCGGCACCAACTGGGACATCACCGAGCAGCGGCGGCTGACCGAGGCGCTGTTCGAAGAGAAGGAGCGCCTGCACATCACGCTGCGCTCGATCGGCGATGCGGTGATCTGCACCGATGCGACCATGCACGTGACCTTCATGAACCCGATCGCCGAACAGCTGACCGGCTGGACCATGGCCAGCGCCAACGGCCTGCCGCTGGAGCAGGTCTTCCGCATCGTCGACGAAGCCTCCGGCGACCCCATCCCCAGCCCGGTCGAAGCCTGCCTGCGCACGCTCGCCCCCGCCTACCTGCAGGTCGGCGCCGTGCTGCAGAGCCTGACCGGCGAGCGCCACGACGTGCAGGACTCGGCCGCGCCCGTGCTGACCGCGCGCGGCGAGGTGCTGGGCGCGGTGCTGGTATTCCAGGACATCACTACCGCGCGCGCGCTGCAGCGCGAGCTGGCGCGTTCGGCCATGCACGATGCGCTGACCGGGCTGCCCAACCGCACCTGGTTCGAGCAACGCCTGCGTGAAGCCTGCGACGCGGCGCGGCTGCATGGCCACCGCGCCGCGCTGTGCTTCATCGACCTGGACCGCTTCAAGATCGTCAACGACACCGCCGGCCACGGCGCCGGCGACGTGCTGCTGCGCGAACTGGGCTACATGATCCGCAATCATGTACGCCCCGACGATGTGCTGGCGCGCCTGGGCGGCGACGAGTTCGCGCTGCTGCTCAAGGACTGCACCGTCGACCAGGCCGAACAGGTCTGCCAGGGCGTGATCGACGCCATCCGCGGCCGCCGCTTCCCGTGGGAAGGGCGCGTGTACGACGTGGGCGCCAGCATCGGCATCGCCGCCATCGACCTGGACGTGCCCCCGGTCAGCGAACTGATGAGCCGCGCCGACGTGGCCTGCTATGCCGCCAAGGCCGCCGGCCGCAGCCGCGTCTCGGTCTACCGCCGCGACGAGAGCGACGCCCGCCGCCACCACCGCGAGCTGGAAGTCGCGGCCGGCATCCATTCGGCGCTCGAAGCCAATCGCTTCCGCCTGTTCGCGCAGGAAATCCGCGCACTGCAGCCCGAGGAGAACGAGGCCGGCGCCGACCACCGCCATATCGAGATCCTGGTGCGCATGGTCGACGAGCACGGCGAGCTGATCATGCCCGGCGCCTTCATTCCCGCCGCCGAGCGCTACGACCTGATGGGCCATGTCGACCGCTGGGTCATCCGCAACGTGCTGCGCGGCTACGGCGAACGCCTGGGCGCCGTGCCCGGGCTGTCGGTATCGATCAACCTGTCGGCCAATTCGCTCGGCGAGCCCTTCCTGCTGCCCTTCCTGCATGCCGAGCTGGAGGCCAGCGCCCTGCCCGCCAGCCGCATCCGGCTGGAGATCACGGAGACCGCGCTGATCAACAACATGGCCGCGGCCAACCGGCTGGTAGCGGAGATGCGGCGCGCCGGCTGCACCGTGTCGCTGGACGACTTCGGCTCGGGCCTGTCGTCGTTCGCCTACCTGAAGCAATTCCCGGTGGACTTCCTGAAGATCGACGGCAGCTTTATCCGGCAACTGGCCGACAACGCGGTCGACCGCGAGATCGTCAGCTCGATCAATGACATCGGGCACCGGCTGGGGGTGCGCACGGTGGCGGAGTGGGTGGAGGATGAACGCACCCTCGATGCGCTGCGCGCGATCGGGGTGGACTATGCGCAGGGGTATGTGATCGGGCGGCCGGTGGCGCTGGACGTGTTCCTGGCCGGATGCCAGCAACGCGACGCGCAGGCATCCTGATCCGCCAGCCAGGGTGCCGGGCCATGATAAATTCGGCGCCTGTCGCATGGCCGCATGGCCGAACCCAAGGGGAACCCGTTGTCGCTCGTGTCCGACTCTATGCCGGCGCCGCTCTATGCGCGCGTCAAGCAGCACATCAGCAGCAGGATCGCTGACGGCAGCTGGCCGCCGCATCACCGCGTGCCGTCTGAGACCGAACTGGTCGGGTCCCTGGGCGTGAGCCGCATGACCGTGCATCGCGCGCTGCGCGAGCTGACCGCGGAGGGCATGCTGGTGCGGCTGCAGGGTGTCGGCACGTTCGTTGCCGAACCCAAGCGGCGGACCGCGCTGTATGCGGTCAACAATATTGCCGAAGACATCGCTTCACGCGGGCACCGGCATCATGCGCGCGTCATCAGCCTGGAGGCGGAACGCGCCGGCCCGGCACAGGCCGCGGCACTGGAGGTGGCGCTGGAGGAGCGGGTGTTCCATTCCGTGATCGTGCACTACGAGGACGACGTGGCGATCCAGCTGGAGGACCGCTATGTCAATGCCGCGGTGGCGCCGGACTACCTGGCGCAGGATTTCACCAGCGAAACACCCTACCAATACCTGTCCCGCATCGCGCCGCTGACTGAAGGCGAGCACGTGGTCGAGGCCGTGCTGGCGCTGCCGGAAGAATGCGGGTTGCTGGCCATCCAGCGGGGCGAGCCATGCCTGCTGATCCGCCGCCGCACCTGGTCCGCGGGCCGCGTGGTGACATCGGTGCGGCTGGTGCATCCCGGATCCCTGCATCGCCTGGAAGGCCGGTTCACGTCCTAGGCCCGGAACCTGCCGCCCTGCCAGGGCACAAGAGACCCCAACATCATTTGTGATTAAAGCGCCGCGCTGGCGCTGATCGCCTACGGGATTACCCCGATTTATACGTACTTGTATATACAGGAATATACATGCCTATGCGTCGCCCAAAAAAGCGAGCGTTCCAGACCAGCACGACCGAAGGAGTTCCCGTGACCAAGACCACCACCACCACGCGTTTCCGCGACACCGAAATCCGCGCCCCCCGCGGCACCACGCTGACGGCCAGGAGCTGGCTTACGGAAGCCCCGCTGCGCATGCTGATGAACAACCTCGACCCCGAGGTCGCGGAGAATCCGAAGGAACTGGTGGTCTATGGCGGCATCGGCCGCGCCGCCCGCAACTGGGAATGCTATGACCGCATCGTCGAGGCCCTGATCCGCCTGGAAGACGACCAGACCCTGCTGGTGCAGTCGGGCAAGCCCGTCGGTGTGTTCCGCACCCATCGCGACGCGCCGCGCGTGCTGATCGCCAACTCCAACCTGGTGCCCCACTGGGCCAACTGGGAACACTTCAACGAACTCGATGCCCGGGGCCTGGCCATGTACGGCCAGATGACCGCTGGCAGCTGGATCTATATCGGCAGCCAGGGCATCGTGCAGGGCACCTATGAGACCTTCGTCGAAGCCGGCCGCCAGCACTTCGGCGGCGACCTGAAGGGCCGCTGGGTGCTGACCGCCGGCCTCGGCGGCATGGGCGGCGCGCAGCCGCTGGCCGCCACGCTGGCCGGCGCCTGTTCGCTGAACATCGAATGCCAGCAAAGCCGCATCGACTTCCGTCTGAAGACCCGCTATGTCGACGAGCAGGCCACCGACCTGGACGACGCGCTGGCCCGCATCGACCGCTATACCTCGCAGGGCAAGGCGATCTCGATCGCGCTGTGCGCCAACGCCGCCGAGGTGCTGCCCGAGCTGGTGCGCCGCGGCGTGCGCCCGGACATGGTCACCGACCAGACCAGCGCGCATGACCCGCTCAACGGCTACCTGCCGGCCGGCTGGAGCTGGGACCAATACCGCGAGCGCGCGCAGCGCGAGCCGGCGGCGGTGGTCAAGGCCGCCAAGGCGTCGATGGCCGCGCATGTGCGCGCCATGCTGGCGTTCCAGCAGATGGGCGTGCCGACCTTCGACTACGGCAACAATATCCGCCAGATGGCCAAGGAAGAAGGCGTGGCCAACGCCTTCGACTTCCCCGGCTTCGTGCCCGCCTATATCCGCCCGCTGTTCTGCCGCGGCATCGGGCCGTTCCGCTGGGCCGCGCTGTCGGGCGATCCGCAGGACATCTACAAGACCGACGCCAAGGTCAAGGAACTGATCCCCGATGATGAGCACCTGCACCGCTGGCTCGACATGGCGCGCGAGCGCATCAGCTTCCAGGGCCTGCCGGCACGGATCTGCTGGGTGGGCCTGGGCCTGCGCGCCAAGCTGGGCCTGGCCTTCAATGAGATGGTGCGCAGCGGCGAGCTGTCGGCGCCGGTCGTGATCGGCCGCGACCACCTGGATTCGGGCTCGGTCGCCAGCCCCAACCGCGAGACCGAGGCCATGCAGGACGGCTCTGACGCCGTGTCCGACTGGCCGCTGCTGAACGCGCTGCTCAACACCGCCAGCGGCGCCACCTGGGTCAGCCTGCACCATGGCGGCGGCGTCGGCATGGGCTTCTCGCAGCATTCCGGCGTGGTGATCGTTTGCGACGGCACCGATGAGGCCGCCGCGCGCATCGCCCGCGTGCTGCAC
This sequence comes from Cupriavidus sp. UYPR2.512, assembly GCF_000379565.1. NCBI lineage: Bacteria > Pseudomonadati > Pseudomonadota > Betaproteobacteria > Burkholderiales > Burkholderiaceae > Cupriavidus > Cupriavidus sp. UYPR2.512. The sequence continues at coordinate 253,308 of NZ_KB903075.1, forward strand.
AACGACCCCGCCACCGGCGTGATGCGCCATGCCGACGCCGGCTACCAGATCGCCGTCGACTGCGCGCGCGAACAGGGCCTGAACCTGCCGATGCTGAACCACGCATCGCGCGACTGACCCGCGGCCAGCAAGAGCCGTTCTGCCGCCGGGGCGCCACGTTCGCCTCGGCCGGCGCCTTATCGTTTACGGAGACACCCATGTCCATCGACACCACCGCCGGCGCGGCGGTCGCGGCGCCCCAGGCGCAGCTGTCACGCACGCGCGCCATTGCCGCCATCACCATCGGCAATGGCCTGGAGTTCTACGATTTCGTCGTCTACAGCTTCTTTGCCACGCTGATCGGCCGGCTCTACTTCCCGGTCGACAACCCTACCGGGCAACTGCTGATGTCGTTCGCCACCTTTGGCGTCGGCTTCCTGATGCGCCCGCTGGGCGGCCTGCTGATCGGCATGTACGCCGACCGCGCCGGGCGCAAGCCGGCGGTGGCGCTGACGCTGTGGCTGATGGGGCTGAGCTCGCTGATTTTCGTGGTGACGCCGCCGTACGCGCAGATCGGCATCCTGGCACCGGTGATGGTGGTGACGGCGCGGCTGGTGCAGGGCTTTGCCATCGGCGGCGAGATGGGCGCATCGACCGCGCTGCTGCTGGAATACGCCGATGACCGCACGCGCGGCTTCTATACCGCATGGCAGCCGTTCAGCCAGGGCCTGGCGGCGCTGCTGGGCGCGATCACCGGCCTGGTGCTGAGCAACGTGCTGGCGCCGGCCGACCTGGAAGCCTGGGGCTGGCGCCTCGCCTTCCTGATCGGCATCCTGGTGATCCCGGTCGGCCTGGTGATCCGCCGCCGGCTGGAAGAAACCGCGCCCGCGCGCCACGGCGAGCACGCCGCGCAATGGCCGCTGCTGCGCCGCCATGGCCGCGAGGTGATCGCCAGCATCCTGCTGATGATCGGCCTGGCCTCTTCGACCTATATCGTCGTGTACTACCTCAGCAACTACGCGGTCAGCGTGCTGAAGATGCCGCTGTCACTGGGCATCTGGGCGGCGTGCGTGGCGGCGCTGGTGCAGGTGGTGCTGTCGCCGTTCGCGGGCTGGCTGGCTGACCGCATCGGCCGCAAGACCGTGGTGCTGTGGTCGCGCGTGGCGCTGCTGGCGATGGTCTACCCGGCCTTCGTGCTGATCAACGCCGAGCCGTCGCTCACGCGCCTGCTGGTGGTGGTGGGCTGCCTGTCGGTGCCGATGTCGATGACCGCGCCGGCCTCGATGGTGCTAGTCAGCGAAGTGCTGCCGCAGCGGCTGCGCGCCACCGGGCTGTCGATCGCCTATTGCGTGGCGATCGCGATCTTCGGCGGCTTTGCGCAGTATTTTTCGACCCGGCTGATCCAGATCACCGGTGACGTCAACGCGCCCGCGCTGTATGTGATCGGCTGCGGCCTGGTGTCGCTGATCGGCCTGGCGATGGTGCCGGAAACGCTGGGGCGCAGACTGAAATAAGCGGCGGCTGGCGCCGCCCGTCCTGCGAGCCGTTCTCCCTCCTCCCCCTCCTCCCCCTCCTCCCACGCCCCTCGCCAGCGCCGCGCCACGCGGTCAGCGAGGGCGCCTCATGCATCACTTCTCCATTCATTGCGTCCGGCCACGCTGTCAGTCCGGCCTGCCCAAAACCGCGGGTTAACGCTTATAAGCTCGTTCGGGTTTCCGAACGGCACTGTCGCAGCCCGGTCCGGATTCCCGAACCGTGCGCCGGAAGCACTTCAATTTCCACTTTTTATTCAAAGAGTTACCTGGCCGCGCAAGGCACTTCGGGCTGGCACGGCGCGTGCAATATAGGCCGCCGCTAACAGCGTCAGACAGGTCGGCCGGCACGCATCCCGGCGCGCCGGCCCATGCCAAAAAACAAAGGAGGACACACATGACCGACCCCGCCTTGCCCACCCCCTTCGCCACCCCGGCGAACCCCCGGCACCTGTTGCCGCGCTGAACCACGACAAGGCCGGCCCGGCGCCGCGACATCGCCGCCCAGCCTTCCTGCAATACACAGACGCCCGTCCCTGCCACAGGAGACGGACGCACAGGCCTGATCCACGATGAAACTGAATCGACTGCCCACCCTGATCTTCATTGCGATGCTGCTAGGCGTGCTGGTCGGCACCGCCGCGCACAACATGGCGCCGGACGCCGCCACTGCCAAATCGATTGCGGACCACCTGTCCATCCTGACTGATGTATTCCTGCGGATGATCAAGATGATCATCGGCCCGCTGGTGTTCGCCACGCTGGTGGCCGGCATCGCCAGCATGGGCGATGGCCGCGCCGTGGGCCGCATCGGCCTGAAGGCGATGATGTGGTTCGTTGGCGCTTCGATCACCTCGCTGCTGCTGGGCCTGGTGATGGCCAACCTGCTGGAACCCGGCCACGGCATGAACCTGCCGCTGCCGCCGGCTGACGCCGCCTCGAACCTGAAGACCGGCGCGCTGAACCTGCGCGACTTCATCGCCCACATGTTCCCCAAGAGCTTTGTCGAGGCCATGGCGAACAACGAGATCCTGCAGATCGTGGTGTTCTCGCTGTTCTTCGGCTTTGCGCTGGGCACGGTCAAGGACGGCGTGGGCAAGCCCGTGCTGCAAGGCATCGAGGGCCTCGCCGCGGTGATGCTGAAGGTCACCAACTACGTGATGGCGTTTGCGCCGGTGGGCGTGTTCGGCGCGATCGCCGCGGTCATCACCGCGCAAGGCCTGGGCGTGCTGCTGGTGTACGCCAAGCTGATCGGCAGCCTGTACCTGGCGCTGGCGCTGCTGTGGATGGCGCTGATCGCCGGCGGCTACTACTTCCTGGGCCGCGACGTGTTCCGCCTGCTCAAGGGCATGCGTACGCCGCTGATGATCGGCTTCGCCACAGCCAGCAGCGAATCGGCCTACCCCAAGGTGATCGACCAGCTGACCCACTTCGGCGTCAAGGAGCGCATCACCAACTTCGTGCTGCCGCTGGGCTACTCGTTCAACCTGGACGGCTCGATCATGTACACCTCGTTTGCCGCGCTGTTCGTGGCGCAGGTGTATGGCATCCATCTGTCGCTGACCCAGCAGATCACCATGCTGCTGGTCCTGCTTGTCACCAGCAAGGGCATCGCGGGCGTGCCGCGCGCCTCGCTGGTGGTGGTCGCCGCCGTGCTGCCGATGTTCGGCCTGCCGGAGGCCGGCATCCTGCTGGTGCTGGGCATCGACCACGTACTCGACATGGGTCGCACTGTGACCAATGTGCTCGGCAATGCGATTGCCACCGCCGTCGTCGCCAAAAGCGAAGGCGCCATCGGCGCGCCGGTACCGTCCGAGGAGGATGAACCCGCCTCGGATACCACCACCGGCCTGGCACCTGCCCAGGTCCTCGCGGGCAAGTAATACCGTCCGCCAGGCGTGCCAGGGCCCGGTTGCCGATACGGCAACCGGGCCTTTTTGCATTCTGGCGCGGCACTGCCCCCTGGTGTGGTAAAAGTAGGCACCCGCGCCGGCCCCTGCCCGTCTTGCCCGCGCGGCGGCTTTGCCACCTGCCTCACCCAACACCTGATGACCGGTCCGCTACACTCTCCCGGCGATACCACCCGCGCCACCGCACCTGCGTCCGCCGCACCCACCGGCTCGCGCCTGCCCCACGGCCTGCGCGGCGCTGCCCCGCTGCTCGCACTGCTGGCGCTGGCCGTGCTGGTGGGCCTGGCCGGCTCGCTCGGCTACCGCTACAGCTACGACACCGCGCTGGCGCGCCAGGCCGAACGCGGCCAGGTGCAGTTGCGGCTATACACGCAGGCACTGGAAAGCGAGCTGGCCCACTACGACTACGTGCCCGGCCTGCTGTCGCTGGACGAGCGCATCGCCGCGCTGCTGCTGCGCCCGGACGACGCCGCCCGCGCGGCACGCGCCAATGACTACCTGAGCGCCCTCAATACCCGCGCCGGCACGCGCGTGATCTATGTGCTGGATGCGCACGGCAAGGTGCTGGCCAGCAGCAACTGGCAGCGCCCGGACAGCTACCTGGGCGAAGCGCTGAGTTTCCGCCCGTACTTCCAGTCAGCCATGGACGGCCAGCTGGGCCGCTTCTACGGCGTGGGCACCACCCGCAGCGAATCGGGCTACTACCTGTCGGCGCCGCTGGGCGAGCGCGACAACCCGGTCGGCGTGGCGGTGGTCAAGATCGGCCTGGAGCCGCTGGAGAACCGCTGGCAGGGCGCCGACAGCCAGATGCTGCTGACCGACGAGAACGGCGTGGTGATCCTGGCCTCGGACCCGTCGTGGAAGCTGGCTGCGCTGCACCCCCTGTCACCCGAGGCGCGCGAGCGGCTGGCGCGCAGCCTGCAGTACAACCGCGCCCCGCTGCCGCAACTGCCGCTGACCCCGGTGCGCAAGCTGAACAACGGCAACGGCAGCAGCAGCGACGAACTGGTGCGCCTGCGCGGCGGCCCGCCGATGCTGGCGCAGCGCGCCGCGTTGCCCGGCACTGACTGGCAGCTGACGCTGCTGACCAATACCTCGCAGGCGCGCGTGGCCGCGCTCAACACGGCCGCGCTGGCCGGCGTGCTGAGCGCCTTCGTGCTGCTGCTGGGGGCGGCGTGGAACGTGCGCCGCCGCATCGTCAACGAGCGCCTGGCGGCGCGCGCCGCGCTGGAGGCGGCCAACAGCGAACTGGAGCGCAAGGTGGCCGATCGCACCGCCGACCTGTCCACCTCCAACCAGCGCCTGCAGGCCGAGGTGGCCGAACGCATCCGGGCCGAGACCGTGCTGCGCCAGGCCCAGGACGGGCTGCTGCAGGCAGGCAAGCTGGCCGCCGTGGGCCAGATGTCGACCGGCATCGCGCATGAACTGAACCAGCCGCTGGCGGCGCTGCGCACCATCTCCGGCAACACCGGCAAGTTCCTCGAGCGCGGCGACTACGCCACCGTGCGCGCCAACCTCGACACCATCATCGGGCTGGTCGAGCGCATGGGCCGCATCACCGGCGCGCTCAAGTCGTTTGCCCGCAAGTCCGGCAACGGACGCCGCCAGGCCAGGCTGGCCGAAGCGGTGGACAACGCGCTGTTCCTGCTGCAGACGCGCGTGGACGCGGTCCAACCCGCGCTGCAGCGCGATATCGATCCGACGCTGGCCGTGGTGTGCGATCCCAACCGCCTGGAACAGGTGCTGGTGAACCTGCTCGGCAACGCGCTCGATGCCGTCGCCGGCCAGTCCGCGCCGCGCATTGCACTGCACGCGCACGTGGCGGGCGCCATGGTCCACCTGACCGTGCGCGACAACGGCGCCGGCTTGTCCGAGGAAGCCTTCGCACGGCTGTTCGAACCCTTCTTCACCACCAAGCCCGCCGGGCAAGGTCTGGGGCTCGGTCTCACGCTGTCCGCCGGCATCCTCAATGAAAACGGCGGCAGCCTGTCCGCCGCCAACCACCCGGACGGCGGCGCCTGCTTTACGCTGGTGCTGCCGCCGGCGCCGCAGGACGCCAACCCACAGGACGCAAAGCATGCCGGCTGACCTGACCGTACTGATCGTCGAGGACGATGCCGACGTGCGCCTGGGCTGCGAGCAGGCGCTGCGCCTGGAGGGCATCGCCACGCGCGGCGTGGGCAGCGCCGAGGCCGCGCTGCGCGAGGTCGGACCCGGCTATGCCGGCGTAGTCGTCAGCGACATTCGCCTGCCGGGCCAGGACGGCATGGCGCTGCTCGCGCAACTGCGCGAGCGCGACCCGGCCCTGCCGGTGATCATGATCACCGGCCACGGCGACGTGGGGCTGGCGGTGCAGGCGATGAAGCAAGGCGCCTACGACTTCCTGGAAAAGCCGTTCTCGCCCGAGCAGCTGGTGGACGCCACGCGCCGCGCGCTGGAGCAACGCCGGCTCGCGCTGGAAGTGTCAGAACTGCGAGAACGGCTGGCTGGCCGCCAGAAGCTGGAAGCCCACCTGATCGGCCATTCGCCCACGGTCGAGCGGCTGCGCCGCCTGATCGCCGACCTGGCCGGCACCGACGCCAATGTGCTGATCCACGGCGAGACCGGCACCGGCAAGGAGCTGGTGGCGCGCTGCCTGCATGAGGCCAGCCAGCGCCACGCGCGCAACTTTGTCGCCATCAACTGCGGCGGCCTGCCAGAGCAGCTGTTCGAGAGCGAGATCTTCGGCCATGAAGCCGGCTCGTTCACCGGTGCCGCGCGCCGCCGCATCGGCAAGATCGAGCACGCCGAAGGCGGCACGCTGTTTCTCGACGAGATCGAGAGCATGCCGATGCCGCTGCAGATCAAGCTGCTGCGGGTGCTGCAGGAACGCGTGGTGGAACGGCTTGGCTCCAACCAGCCGGTGCCGGTCAATACGCGCGTGGTGGCCGCCACCAAGGCCGACCTGCGCGCGCTCTCCGATGCCGGCCAGTTCCGCGCTGACCTGTACTACCGCCTGAACGTCATCACGCTGGAGTTGCCGCCGGTGCGCGAGCGGCGCGAAGACGTGCCGGCATTGTTCGAACATTTCGTCGCGCAGGCCGCGTTGCGCTTCAGCCGCGACGCTGTGCCCGCCACCCCGGCCGAGCTGGCCGCGCTGGTAGCCTACCCATGGCCCGGCAATGTGCGCGAGCTGCGCAACCTGGCCGAGCGCCACGTGCTGGGGCTGGGCTGCAACCCCGGCCACGGCACCACCGCCCCCGAAGCCCTGCCGCTGGCGCAGGCAGTCGAGCAATTCGAGCGCGCACTGATTGCCGATGCCATGCGCCGCCACGATGGCAACCTGAGCCGCGCCAGCGAAGCCCTGGGCGTGGCCAAGACCACGCTGTTCGACAAGGTGCGCAAGCACGGGCTGTGAAGCATCGCTGTGAAGCGTGGACTGTGAATCGAGGGCAGCAGCGCCGGCCATGCCGCGCGATCTGTCACGTCACGATAGAACTCTGAAGCGGCCGCTGTATTCAGCGGATCCTTAAGACGTTGCCTCCAACCATGGGGAACCACCCCCGCAGATCAATGTCTCCGTTACTGTCGTGTATGCCTGCAAGCACCAATGTGCGTTAAACAACCAATATGCGATGGATTTATGTTTTTTCTTACAGATCGATTGGCGTTTGCGGCATATTATTGGCTTCCAGCAGATCGGAGTCCCAGACATTCAATATGTCCGGAAAATCGCTGATCAGCTAGAAATGAAAGAAATAACAAATTTATAACGAAAGCCGTCCGGCCGGCGGGGGAGCGGGCCAGGACACAGGGTCAGTCAACCTTGGCAGTGACAACCGCGCGGCGCTTGTGCCTGGTGCCGCGGGCGCCATCCCGGCGCGGCTGCCTTCAGTACTACGGGTGATGGGATGAAACTGGATCCGGCACTGGCTGAAAAGCCTTATTACAGCACGCGTACAGCGGCAAAACTGCTTAACGTCTCGCTGGGCACCGTCCAGAAGATGGTCGAGCGCGGCGAACTTGGCGCCTGGAAGACCAACGGCGGCCACCGGCGCATCCACAAGGAAACCGTGCACCGCCTGCTGGCGACGCGCATCGGGCCGGAATCGGCGTCGCCGCACGGCCTGGACCTGGTGGTGTTCCACCCCAACCACCAGGAAGCGCAGCGCATCCACGGCCAGCTTGCCAAGTGGGGGCTGCCGCTCAAGAGCGTGGTGGTCGACGATGTGCTGGACACCGTCATCACCTCGGTCAGCGAGCATCCGCGCGTGGTGCTGTACTACGTCGACGAACTGAACGACGCCGAGTCGGCCACCATCGAGAAGCTGCAGAATTTCTTTGCCCGCCAGCACGTGATCTTTGCCGTGATCACCAACCGCCAGGCCTATGAAGGCGTGGCCGATGCCCTCCAGCACTGGGGCATCATGGTGTTCCTGAAGACGCCGTCGCTGGAAGAGGTCAAGGGCTTCCTGCGCGCCCAGCTGATGATGGGCCGCACCGCCTGAGCACGGCCGCACCGGGGCATGCCGGCCCCGGTATCGATTGCAGCTTCAGGCCACTGCCGCCCGCCGGGGCGTTGCCAGCCCGGCTTCATTGCCGTCGGCCTGGGCCATCATCCAGCCGTACAGGTTGCGCGGATCCGGCGGCATCGCCACCAGTTCAACGGCCCTGCCCGCCCGGTGCGCCTGCGCTGCGGCGTAGAGCCAGCGCAGCGCGGCGTAGTCTTCCAGCGCAAACCCAACCGAATCGAACACGGTCACCTCGTCCGCCGCCGCGCGGCCGGGCGCGTGGCCGGCCAGCACCTGCCACAGTTCGGTCACCGGCGCGTCGGCCGGCAACTGCTGGAGCTCGCCTTCGATGCGCGTCTGCGGTTCGTACTCCACCACGATGCGCGCGCGGCGCAGGATATCGGGATGCAGTTCAGTCTTGCCGGGGCAGTCGCCGCCTACCGCATTAAGGTGCATGCCAGGCCGCACCATTTCCGGCGTGAGGATAGTGGCGCGAGTCTTGTCGGCGGTTACCGTGGAGACCACATCCGCCCCGGCCAGCGCGGCCTCGATCGATTCGGCGCGCCGGATCGAAAGACCGGGTACGCCACCAAGGTTGCGCATCAGCCGTGTGGTGGCGGCCGGATCGATGTCATAGGCGGCGATCTCGCGCACGCCCAGCATCGCCTGGAAGGCCAGCACCTGGAACTCGGCCTGCGCGCCGTTGCCGATCAGCGCCATCGTTGCCGCACCGGGCCGCGCCATGGCGCGCGCCGCCAGCGCCGAGGTGGCCGCGGTGCGCAACGCAGTGGCCAGCGTCAGGTCGGCCAGCATCAGCGGGAAGCCGGTTTCCACTTCGGCCAGCAAGCCGCAGGCCATCACCGTCGGCATGCCGTGCTGCGCATTGCGCGGATGGCCGTTCACATACTTGAACGCATACTGGATGCCGTCGCTGACCGGCATCAGCTCGATCACGCCACGCGCGGAATGGCTCGCCAGCCGTGCGGATTTGTCGAAGTCGTCCCAGCGCAGGAAGGCCTGCCGGACCTGCCCGGCCAGGTCCACAATGGCGGCCTGCGGGCCGATGGCCGCCACCAGACGGGCCACGTCGCTGGCGTCCAGGAACAGGGATCGGGCGGTGCTTTTCATGACCGTCTCCTTGGCTGTCGGTGCGGTGCCTGCACTCAGGCCGCCACCGCGGCGATGCCCGGCCCGCTGCGGCGATCCAGGCGCAGCGTCATGCAATACGCGCCGCCGCCGGACAGCATGAAGGGCGACAGGTCGACCTCATGCAGCTGGTAGCCGCGCCGGCCCAGTTCGGTGCGCAGGTGCGGCGTGGTGCGGGTCATTACCACCTGGTCGTTGAGATTGACGGCATTGACGCTGAAGTGGCGCAGATCGTCGGCGCTGGCCTCGATACGCAGCCGCGCCGGCACGCGCGCGCGCAGTTCGCGCAGCGCCGCTTCGCTGAAGGCCGGCGGGTAGTACAGCACCTCGCCGCCGGAAAGCGGGCAGAAGCAGACATCGAGGTGGTAGCTCTGCTCGGTGGCCAGCTCCAGCGCCACCACGTCCTTGCCGAAGTAGTTCGACACCGCCACGGCCGCCTCATGCGACGAGCGCGGACCGAACCCGGCCCAGAAGTGGCCGCGGCCCGCATCCCAGATGCAGTCGCCCGCGCCTTCCTGGAAGCAGCCCTCGGGCAGCAGCGCGACTTCGTCGAGCAGGCCGCGCTCGCGCAGCGTGCCGAAGATGTCGGCGAACGGCGCCTCTTCACCACGGCGTTGCGGGTAGCGGAAGCGCGCCAGCAGCGCGCGGCCATCGAGCACCACCGCGGCGTTGGCCGGGAACACCATGTCGGGCAGCCCCGGTGCGCCAGGGGCCACTTCCACCGCAAAGCCGGCCCGGCCCAGCGCCTCGCGCAGCGCGTCGAACGACTGCATGGCGCTGTGGTGCATGCCGCGCGGGTCGCGCGCCCAGGCAGCCGGATCCATCCACGGATTGATGCTGTACGACACGTCGTAGAAGGTCGGCTCGACCAGCAGGATCGTGGGGGTGTGGGTCACGGCGGCTCCTTTTTATGGCAGGGGTTGGGAAATCAATCGGTCGATTGAATTCTCGGGCAAGCTGGTGTTAACTAATAGCCAGCAACTTGCGCAATTTGTGCGAGTCATTTATCAAAATGCCAACTCATGCTGGCGCTTTGCAAAGACCATTTGCCCACCCATGGATGCCACCGATCACCAGCTGATTTCCCTCCTGCGCGACAACGCGCGCATGCCGGTCACGGCGCTGGCGCAGGCGCTGCGCGTGTCGCGCGCGACCGTGCAGAACCGCATCGACAAGCTGGAACAGGAAGGGGTGATCGTTGGCTACACGGTGCGCCTGCGGCCCGAGGCCGAAGCGCACCGCATCCGCGCCTGGATGACGATTGCCGTGGAAGGCAACAAGGCGCGCGCCGTGCTGCAGGCGCTGCGAGGCGAACCCAATGTGCAGGCGCTGCACACCACCAATGGCCGCTGGGACATCATTGCCGAGCTGCGCGCCGATACGCTCGAGGCCTTCGACCGCACGCTGGACCGGATCCGGCTGATCGACGGCATCAGCGCCACCGAGACCAGCATCCTGCTGTCAACGTACAAGTAGCGCTCAGGCCGCGGTGCGGCCGCGCAGGCGCTCGCGTCGCGACTCCTCGTGGAAGACGCTGCCGCTGGGACGCAGCAGGTCGCGCAGCGACAGGATGCCGGCCAGGCGCATGGTCTCCATGCTTTCCACCACCGGCAGGCGCGCCACGCTCAGCGCCGCCATGCTGCCCGCGGCGGCGCGCCCGGTCTGGCCGGGCAGCAGCACATGCGCCGCTGTGCTCAGCAGGTCGCGGCAGCGCATGCCGGGCGGAACTTCGCCGGCGGCAAGGCCACGGATGGCGGCGCGTTCCAGCATGCCGAGCACGCGCCCGCCGGCCACCACGGGGTAGGCGCGATGCGCGGCATGCTCGCCGAAGTAGTGCACCATCGCCTCGGCCACCGGCAGGTCGGCATCAATGGCGACCACGTCGCGCGTCATCAGCTCATCCACATGCGCGCGCTCGAGCGGGTCCACGCCGTATTCGCGGTAGATATGCAGCCCGCGCCGGGCGATCTTCTCAGTCATGATCGAGCGCTTCATGACCAGCACCGAGAAGCCATAGGCCACCGCGGTAGTCAGCAACAGCGGCAGCAGCGACTGCGTGTCATGCGTCAGCCCGAAGGCGAATACGATCGCGGTCAGCGGCGCGCCCAGCACGCTGCCCAGCACCCCGGCCATGCATACCAGCGCCCACAGCTGCGGCGAGCCGCCCGGCAGCCACGGCGCCAGCACCACGCCCAGGCCCGCGCCCAGCATCAGCAGCGGGGCCAGCACCCCGCCCGAGGTGCCCGAGCCCAGCGCCGCGATCCAGATCACGGCCTTGACCGCCAGCAGTGCCAGCGCGATTTCGATGGCGATACGATTATTCAGCAGGTCGCCGATCACGTCATAGCCCACGCCCAGCGCACGCGGCTCGAAATAGCCGCCGATGCCGACCACCAGCCCGCCGAGCGCCGGCCACCACATCCAGTGCACCGGCAGGCGCGAGAAGGCGTCTTCGGTGCGGTACAGCGCGAGGGTCAGACCCGCGCCCAGCACACCGCACAGCAGGCCGGCCAGCACACAGGAGAACAGCGCCGGCGTGCCCGCCGCCGCCGTCTGCAGCGGAAACAGCGGCGCGGCCTCGAACAACAGCGGCCGCAGGAAGCCCGCTATTGCGCAGGCCAGCGCCACCGGCAGCAGGCTGCGCGGACGCAGCTCGAACAGCAGCAGCTCGATCGCCAGCAGCACCGCCGCCACCGGCGTGCCGAAGATGGCGGTCATGCCGGCGCAAGCGCCCGCCACCAGCAGCGCCTTGCGCTCGCCCGCGGTCAGGTGCAGGTACTGCGCCAGCAGCGACGCCAGCGAGCCGCCGGTCATGATGATCGGCCCTTCGGCACCGAACGGTCCCCCGCTGCCGATCACGATGCCCGAGGACAACGGCTTGAGCACCGCCACCCGCGGCGACATCTTGCTCTTGCCGAACAGCACCGCCTCGATGGCCTCGGGAATGCCGTGGCCGCGGATCTTGTCGCTGCCGTAGCGCGCCATCAGGCCGACGATCAAACCGCCGATGACCGGCACCACGATCACCCACGCCCCCAACGCATGGTTGGCAGGCGAACGCTCAGCCAGCGACAGGGTCTGGTAGAAAAACAGGTTGGTGAAAAACCGGATCAGGTTCACCAGCACATCCGCCGCCACGGTGCTGAGCGCACCGATGCCCAGCGCGATCACGGACAGTATCAGCAGGCGGCGGTTGACGGCATAGTCGCGTTTCTCGACCGGCATGACAGACGACATTGGGGCTCCTTGCTCTTGTGCGGTGCGTCATGCCCCACGGTTGGGATGCACCGCACCAAAGGCGGCCAAATATATCACCGCGTGATATATTACGCGCACCATTCCAAAGCGCCCCCGTTACAAGAATGCCAACCGCCCCCGTCTCCGCCCTGGCGCACAATGCCCGTGCATGGCTGCGCACATTCATTCCGCTGCCCGTTGCCGCCAGCCGCAAAGAGCGCCTCAAGAGTTGCCTGGGCGCCCTCCTCGGCCTGCTCTGCACCGAATGGATCAGCCACCAGACACTAGGCGGCTTCAATCCCTGGTTTGTCGCGCCGATGGGGGCCTCTGCGGTGTTGTTGTTCGCCGTGCCATCCTCACCCCTGGCGCAGCCCTGGTCGATCATTGGCGGCAACCTGATTGCCGCGGTGATAGGCGTGGCGTGCGCGCGCTGGATTCCGGACCCTGGCCTGGCCGCAGCTGTCGCGGTGGCACTCGCCATCGCCCTGATGTTTCAGCTCCACTGCGTGCACCCGCCCAGCGGCGCGGTGGCCATCACCGCCGTATTCGGCGGTCCGGCGGTCAGTGCGCTGGGCTTTGGCTTTGTGGCCGTGCCGGTGCTGTTCAATTCGATGCTGCTGCTGCTGATGGCGCTTGCCTTCAACAACCTGTCGCGGCGGCGCTACCCGCACCGCCCGCCCGAGCCTGCAGCGCAGCATGGGACGAAAGACGTGCCGCCATCCCAGCGCATAGGCGTCACCCGCGCCGACCTCGACGCCGCCCTGAAGGTGCGGGGCGAATTCCTGGATATCGAAGAAGACGACCTCGAACAGATCCTGGTTGCAGCGCAGCTGCGCGCCTACCGACGCCACTTCGGCAACGTGCTGTGCGGCGAAATCATGTCGCGCGACGTGATCATGGTGACCCCGGACCAGCCTGCGCATGAGGCGGGGCACCTGCTGTCGCGGCACCGCATCAAGGCACTGCCGGTGGTGGACGCCACCCGGCGGCTGGTGGGGATCATTACCCAGAGCGACTTTTTTGCGGTACAGCGTGATACCGGCGCGCGGCGCCTCGCCGGCACCGTGCGCAACCTGATGACGCGCGCCGTCATCACCGCCCGCCCCGAGCAGCCGATGGTGGAACTGGCGCAGGCGTTTTCAGACGGGGGCCTTCACCACGCGCCCGTGATCGACGATCAGCGGCGCGTGGTGGGGATGGTGACGCAGTCTGACCTTGTTGCTGCGTTGCTTAAGAGTGGGGTGATGGCGGTGCCGGATTGAGTTTGGGTTATTGGGGTTTGGGTTGTCGCCGGCGGTCGGTTGTTGCTCTTGGCTAGCGTGGGCTGTTTCGCCGGCGTAGCCGGCGAGTCACTTTTTGTCCGAGCGACAAAAAGTAACCAAAAACGCGTCGCCTGAGCGGCTGGCAATCCATTCCTCGGCGTTGGCCCGTTCCCACGGCGGTGCTTGCCGTTCGGTGTGGTTGCCCGTTCGAGCCTGCTACGCCATGTGAGTCAGGGGCAGTGCCTTCGTTAACCCACTATTGAACGATCCCCATGCAGGGCGTAGGCCGCCTGCTACCGACCGTATCGCGGGGACGCCTACGGCTGCTGCGCCGGCCCTAAGCAGAGCGACCGACCAGGTCCTGACAGCGTTGGGTTCGGCGTCATCCGCGACCACGCGGTGCGAGCGCAGCGATGCACTCCGTGCCCGTGCCTCCGACCTGAGATACTGAGTGCGCGCAGCGCAGCCGAAGGCGTCCCACCGATGGCGGTCTTAGCAGGCTGCCAACAACCTAAAGTCGGGTTCGTCCAATAGTCCGT